>DATAJS010000024.1 GCA_036262035.1 Burkholderiales bacterium
GCGATAGCGCGCGCGTCCGGGATCCATCCCGACTTTTTTCGAAGTTGAAAACGGGTCTTGGCGTACGCCAGGACGACGATCGTCAGCGCAGTCCGGCGAGATAAACTCGCGCTTCAGCCCTCCGCCGGAGCGACCATGTGCCGCAACATCAGAACCCTGTTCAACTTCGCGCCGCCCGCCACCGAAGCGGAGATCCGCGACGCGTCGCTGCAGTTCGTGCGCAAGCTGAGCGGCTACACCGCGCCGTCGAAGGCGAACGAAGCGGCCTTCGAGCGCGCGGTGGAAGAGGTCGCCGCGGCCGCGCGCGCGCTGATCGGTTCGCTGGTCACGACGGCGGAGCCGCGCACTCGCGAGGCCGAAGCGGAGAAAGCGCGAGCGCGCGCCGCCTCGAGATTCGGCGCTTCGCGCTAAAAGGAAAGGAGGTTCAAGGAGGGAAACCTCGGTTTCCCTCCTTGGCGTTCACCGACAAACGTAGCGCGCGCTAGCGCGCGCTACGTTTGTCAGACACGATCTTGCCTTCCTTGAACACGAGCTGAAGCTTCCGCACGTTGTTGACGTCCTCGAGCGGGTTGCCGCCGACGACGATCACGTCGGCGAGCTTGCCGACCTCGATCGTCCCGAGCTTGTCCTCGACGCCGCAGACCGCCGCCGCATTGCGCGTGCACGCGAGCAGCGTCTGCCACGGGCTGGCGCCGTCCTTCACCCACAGGCCCATCTCGAGGAGCGCGGCGTCCTTCAGCGGCCGGATGTCCGAGCCCAGCGCCATCTTCACGCCGGCGTTCAGCGCCTTGCGGAACCACATCGCGTGCTCGTCCGACGCCGCGTCGGCGCGGCAGCAGTGCGCGTGGAGCATGTTGCGCTGTTTCACCCACGCGCGCTCCCAGTCGTTGTCGACCTGCTCGGGCGTGAGATGGCTGATCGCGAGCGTCGGCACGTACCACGCGCCGGTCCTGAGGAAGAGCTCGATGCACTCGTCGTCCATGATGTAGCCGTGCTCGACCGAGTGCGCGCCGAGCTTGAGCGCGTTCTTCACCGCCTGCGGATTGGTCGCGTGCGCCATCACCTTGAACTCGCGCTGGCGGCAGATCGCGAACGCCGCTTCGAGCTCCTCCTGGAGGAAGAACGAGTGCCAGTGGCGGTCCCAGTCGGGACCCATGATGCCGCCGGAGAGGTTGAGCTTGATGTGGTCGACGCCGTGCTTGATCTGGTCGCGGATCGCCTTGACGAAACCGTACGGCCCGTCGCATTCGAGCGCGTGGCCGGTGGTGAGGAAGTGGCCGCCGGTCGTGGTCAGGAAATACCCGCTCGCGTAGAGCCGCGGCCCGACGAACTGGCCCGAATCGAACGCGCGCTTCCACGCGACGTCCATCCAGTCGTGCGTGCCGGCGCAGCGGAAGCCGGTGATGCCCGATTCGGTCAGCGCGCTCATCAGCCGATGGCCGAACAGCGCGACCTGGTCGGGCAGCGGCATCTCCGAGAGCGGGATGTAATCGGGATGGATGTGGATGTCCCACAGGCCGGGCATGAGGTACGCGCCGCCGAGATCGATCACCTCCGCGTCGCCGGCGCGCGCTTCGCCCTGCTTGTGGATCTCGGAGATGCGGCCGTCTTCGATGACGACGGTGGCGTTGGGCGCCGGGTGCGGCTCGACGCAGTCGATGAGCGTCGCGTTCTTGAGGATAAGTCTCATGAAAGGCGTAAACGGGTGAATGAGTGAACGGGTGAACGGGTAATAACCGTCATCCCGGACGCGTCCGCGTTAGCCGACGCGATCCGGGATCCATTTTGACGTTAAAAAAGCAAAATGGGTCCTGGCGTACGCCAGGACGACGCCTACTCGGGTTTGATGCCAGCGCCTTGCGCGACCTTCAGCCAGCGCTTCGATTCACTCTCGATGAACGCGCGGAAGTCGGCCGGCGTGTTGCCCACCGGCTCGAAACCCCGCTCGGCGAAATCCTTCGCCACGTCGGGCGCCCGGACGATCTTCGCGATCTCTCCCGACAGGCGCTGCACGACCGGCGCAGGCGTGCGCGCCGGCGCGAGCACGCCCCACCACGTGCCGCCGGTGAACCCCGGCAGCCCCGCTTCGTCCATGGTCGGCACGTCGGGAGCGAGCGGCGAGCGCTTCGGCGCGGCGACGGCGAGCGCCTTGAGCTTGCCCGCTTTCACCTGCGGCACGACCACGGGTATCGCATCGAACGTCATCTGCACCTGCCCGCCGAGGAGATCCGCGAGCGCGGGCGCGCTGCCCTTGTACGGCACGTGGACGATGTTCGTGCCGGTCGCCGCGCGAAACGCTTCGCCGACGAGATGGTTCGACGTGCCGTTGCCGAACGACGCGAAGTTGAGCGCGCCGGGCGCGCGCTTGGCGAGCGCGACGAGATCCTTGACCGAATTGGCCGCCACCGAAGGATGGACCACGAGGATGAACGGTACGCGCCCGACGAGCGACACCGGCTGGAAATCCCTGAGCGAGTCGTACGGCGGCGCTTTCACCAGCGCGCGATAGATCGCGACCTCCGGCGACGCCGCGAACGAGAGCGTGTGACCGTCGGGCTCGGCGTGTGCGACGATGCCCGCGCCGATCATGCCGGACGCGCCCGCGCGGTTGTCGATGACGACGCTCTGTCCAAGTATCGGCGCGAGCTTCTGTCCGACCAGTCGCGCGGCGATATCGGTGCTCCCGCCCGGCGGATAGCCGACGATCAGCCGCACCGGGCGTGATGGATAGCTGTCGGCGGCCGTGGCTGAGAACGTCGCGGCACACCAGACCATCGCACAAACCCACCCCCACCCTAGCCCTCCCCCTGAGGGGGAGGGAACGATGTCGCGGCAACCCGGCATCGCTCTACTCGATCTTCGCACCGGACGCTTTCACCACCTTCGCCCACTTCGCCGTATCCGCCTTCACGAAGCCCGCGAACTGCTCCGGCGTACTGCCGACGACTTCCGCGCCGAGCGCAGTCATGCGCTCGCGCACGTCGGGCAGCTTGAGCGCACGCACGATGTCCGCATTGAGCTTGTTGACGAGATCGCGCGCAGCGCCCGCGGGCGCGAATACGCCGAACCACTGCAGCGCTTCGAAACCGGGCAGTCCGGATTCCGCGACGGTCGGCACGTTCGGCACGATCGGCGAGCGCTTCGGGTTCGTCACCGCGAGCGCGTGCAGCCTGCCGTTCTGCACATACGGCAGGAACGACACCGCGGTGCCGAACATGAGATGCACCTGCCCCGCGACGAGGTCGACCAGCGCCGGCGAATCGCCCTTGTACGGCACGTGCAGCATCTGTATGCCCGCGAGCGACTTGAACTGCTCGCCGACCAGATGCGAGATGCCGCCGTTGCCCGACGAAGCGAACGACAGCGCATTCGGCTGCTTCTTCGCGATCGCGATCAGCTCGCGCACGTTCTTCGCAGGCAGCGAGGGGTGCACCGCGAGCAGGATCGTGGCGTTCGCGATCAGCGTCACCGGCGCGAAGTCACGCGCCGGATCGTAAGGCAGCTTCGAATAAAGGCTCGGGGCGACGGCGTGCGTGCTGCTCGTCCCGATGAGCAGCGTGTAGCCGTCGGGCGGCTGCTTGGCGGCGTAATCGGAGCCGATCGTGCCGCCGGCGCCGCCGCGGTTGTCGACGACGACCTGGTGCCCCCAGCTCTCGGAGAGCTTCTGAGCGATGAGACGTCCGACGATGTCGGTCGCGCCGCCCGCGGGGAACGGGACGACCATGCGCACGGGTTTGGTGGGATAGCTTTGCGCGTACAGCGCGCCGCTGCACGCGAGTGCGGCGGCTGCGAGTGCGAGGCTGAGCTTCATTTTTCAAAGGTCAAAATGGATCCCCGCTTTCGCGGGGACGACTTGGCGCCGACGGCGCCAAGTCACTTGCCGGTGAAATTGGGCTTGCGCTTCTCCATGAACGCGCGCCGGCCCTCGATGTAGTCCTGGCTCGCGAAGCAGTCGGCGACGACCTTGGCGGTGAGCGCCGTGTCGCGCTTCGACTCGTCTTTCACGTACTCGTCGATGACGCGCTTGGACGCGAGCATCGACAGCGGTGCGTTGCCGGACAGCGTGCGCGCGTACGAATCGACGAACTCTTCCAGATCGCTCGCGGGCAGCACGTAGTTGACGATCCCGAGGCGCAGCGCTTCCTGCGCGTTGCAGCGGCGGCCGGTGAAGAGCAGGTCTTTTGCGGCGGACGGACCGACGAGGTCGACGAGCTGCCCGAGGCGGTCTGCGGCGTAGCCGATGCCGAGCTTCGCGGCGGGGATGCCGAAGCTCGATTCCTCGGTGCAGATGCGCAGATCGCAGTTGAGCGCGATCGCCATGCCGCCGCCGAGGCAGTAGCCGCGGATCATCGCGATCGTCGGCTTGGCGCTGCCCTTGAGCAGCGTGCGGAAGCGCTCGCCGGTCTGGGTGTAGTTCGCGACGTCTTCCTTGGTCGCGCGCGCTTTCTCGAACTTCGAGATGTCGCCGCCGGAGACGAACGCCTTGTCGCCCGCGCCCGAGAGCACGATGACACGGATCGCGTCGTCCTTGAGGAAATCCTCGATCACGTCGGCCGCGGCGACCGACATCTCGAGCGAGAACGCGTTGCGCTTCTCGGGGTGGTTGAAGATCAGGTGCCCGACCGAGCCGACTTTGCGCGAGAGGATCTTGCCGTCGGCGGAAGCGGTTTCGTTGGTGGCCAGGGTTGCGGTGGTCATTCGTTCGTGCTCCTGTTGGGCTTCGTCATTCCCGCGAAGGCGGGAATCCATCCTGACGTTGAAGCCGTTAGACAATGGATCCCGGATCGCGCCCGCTGCCGCGGACAGGCCCGGGACGACGCGACACCCGTCGCGTCGCATGGATTCCCGATCACTTCCGCTGTCGCGGGTCGGGAATGACGTACTGGTCAGATCGCTCCCGCCGCTTTCAGCTTCTCGATGTCGTCCGCACCGTATCCGATGCTTTGCAGGATCTCGACGGTGTGCTCGCCGGCCTCGGGTGTGGCGGTGCGAATCTTCTTCGGCAGGCCTTCCATGTTGATCGGCGAGTTGACGAGCTCGATATCGCCCTTCTTCGGATGCTTCACCGGCGCGGCGAGCCCGAGGTGCTTGACCTGCGGGTCCGCGAAGACTTCGTCGATGTTGTTGATCGGGCCGCACGGCACGCCCGCCTCTTCGAAAGCCTTGTCCCAGTAGGCCTTGGTCTTCGTCTTCGTGACTTCGGAGATGGCGGCGTTGAGGCGCGCGCGGTCCTGGGTGCGCTTGGTGCGCGTCGACCACTCGGGGACTTCCTTCCATTCGGGTTTGCCCATCGCGTCGCACATGCGCTGCCACACGCGCTCCGACGCGGCCGCGATGTTGAAGTAGCCGTCGCTCGCCGGGAAGACACCGGTCGGCGTGCCGGTCGGATGATCGTTGCCGGCCTGCGCGGCGACTTCCTTGTCCATGAGCCAGCGCGAAGCCTGGAAGTCGAGCAGGAAGACCTGCGCTTCGAGCAGGCTCGTGTGCACCCAGCGGCCTTCGCCGGTGCGCGTGCGGTCGAACAGCGCCATCATGATCGCGAGCGCGAGCAGGTTGCCGGCGGTCAGGTCGTCGAGCGCAACACCGGCGCGGACGGGCCCCTGTCCCGGGAGACCGGTGATCGACATGAGGCCGCCCATGCCCTGCACGATCTGGTCGACGCCCGCGCGCTTGCCGTACGGGCCGCTCTGGCCGAAACCGCTGATGCTGCCGTACACGATCTTCGGGTTGTGCTTCTTCACGTCCTCGTACGAGACGCCGAGCCGGTGCTTCACTTCCGAGCGCATGTTCTCGACGACGACGTCGGCTTTCTGCGCGAGCTTCATGAAAGCCGCGCGCCCTTCGTCGGTCTTCAGATTGATGTGCATCGTGCGCTTGTTGCGATGCAGGTTCTGGAAGTCGAAGCCGTCGCGGCGGCCGGTGACGTCTTCGGACTCGGCGACGGGCGGCTCGACGCGGATCACGTCCGCGCCCCAGTCCGCAAGGTGGCGCACGCAGGTCGGACCCGCGCGTGCGAGCGTGAGGTCGAGGACGACAATGCCGGACAGCGGAAGGTGCGCTTCGGATTTCGCGTTCATGGGTTATCCCGGGAAAGTGACGCGTGACAGGCCCGCCTGGAGGCGGTGTTTGCCTCGATGATAACTCAGGGTAGGCCCGTCATTCCCGCGCAAGACGGGAATCGAGCGCCGTCATTCCCGCGACGGCGGGAATCCATCTGGATTTTCAGCGCCGGCGGGCCACAATCTGGACCAGGACCGGCGTGTGGATGAAAGCGAGGGGATCGGCGGTGGCGCGCGCCCAATCCTCGTGCAGCTCGCGCACTTCGTCGGCGCTCATGAAACCGCCTTCGGCGAGCGTGTCGCCGAAGTCGCTCATGAGCCGGCCCCACCAGTGCCACCAGCGCGTGCCCGAGCGCGCCATGCCGCCGACGCAGTCGGTCGCGACGACCTCGAAGCCCGCCGACGCGAGCTTCGCGGGCAGGACCGAGCCGACCGTGGTGTCGCCGCCGTTCGCGCGGTAGTAGGCGATCCAGCCGCGCGTATGCGCATCGAAACCTCGCACCGGCGGCGAGCACGTCGCGGCATCCAGCGTGAGGTATTCCATCATCGCGAAGACGCCGCCCGGCTCGAGGCTGTCGCGAATGTTGGCGAGCACCGCGTCGAGCTCGTCGATGACGAACGCGAGAAAGAACCGGCAGAACGCACCGTCGAAGCGCGCCTTGCCGAGCGCGTCGTCCACCACGTCCGCTGCGCGCGTGCGCACGTTGGCCACGCCCCGGCGCTGCGCTTCTTCTTCGACGTATCGCAGAAAAGGCGCAGCCTTGTCGATCGCGGTCACGGCGCCTTCGCTGCCGACCAGCCGTGCGAGATCGAACGTGGTGAAGCCGGGACCGCTGCCCAGGTCGGCGATGTGCCGCGCGTTGGCGAAACCCGCACGCGCCCACAGCGCATGCGTCTCCGGCTGCCACGCGGCGTGCTGGTCGCGCAGCCGCTCGAGCTCGCGCGCATGGACGCCGATGAAATAATCGTCGCTCATCGTGACAACGCCTGGAGCATCATGAAGTCGAGCGCATCGCGATCCCGCGCGATCTAAAGCGCACAAGCATGACGGCGTCGCGCGTTTCCGGCAACATCCCTCGCGTGCAGAATCCCTCCCCTGACCGCGTGCCCGGCGCGTCCGAAGATACCGGCGCTCGGCTGGGCTTCGCGCTGTTCGGTTACATGCTCGGCGTGACGCTCATCATCACGCTCATGCCGTTCCGATTCGAGGCGCCGTCCGCTTCGCGCATCCTCTATACCGGCGAGCCGATCGAAGTCGTCGCGAACGTGCTGCTGTTCCTGCCGCTGGGCTTCTTCTATCGCATCGCGCGGCCGCGGCTGCGCTCCGCGTGGCACGCGCTCGCGATCGGCGCGCTCGTGAGCCTGGGCATCGAAGCGGTGCAGTTCTTCGAGCCCGCGCGCTCGCCTTCGCCGCTCGACGTCGCGACCAATGCGCTGGGCGCGTGGCTCGGCGCGTTGGCCGCCGGACGGGTCGCTCGAGCGGCGGCGTCGGGCGGTCATCTGGTCGGCTGGCTCGCGCTTCAGCTGCCGCTGATGGGGCTCATCTACCTCCTCGTGCCGCTGCTCTGGATCGATTCGCTCTCCGCGATCGGCGACGGCGCACGGCTCGTGCTCGCGCCGCTGCTCGCCGCGTTCGGCGCGGTGCTGCTGGGCGGCATGCAGCGCCACTACTTCGCGCCGACGCAGGGCGCGCCGCCGCTTCGCACCGCCGGTTACGCGGCCGTGTGGTTTGTGGCGGGTGCTTTTCCCGCGCTCGCGAACCGGCCGATCGTGGTCGCGGCAGGGGCCGCGGCCGCCGCCGGCGTGTGCTGGTGGTACGGCAGCGCAGCGCAGCGCGCGGAAGGCAATCGGCGTTTCGAGGTCGCGCTGCTGACCCGCGCCTCTCCCCTCTACGCCGCCTATCTCGCGCTGATCGTGCTGTTGCCGCTGCGCCTCGGTACCGACGCCTGGACCCTGCACCTCGGTTTCAGCCCGGCCATGTCGCACCAGCGCGAGATCCTGCGGCTGCTGGAAATCGTCGCGGCCTCGACCCTGGCGGGGTACATGCTGGCCGAGCTGCGCGGCCGGACGATGCTGCGCTACCGCGATGCGCTGCCGCGGCTCGCCGGCTGGACGCTGGCGCTGGTCGGGCTGGTGGAGGCGGCGTGGGGCTTTCGTACCGGGCACGGCGCGTCGATTGCTCGCGCAGCCCTGATGGCGGCCGCATCGCTCTACGGCGGCTGGCTGTACTATTTGCAGCGCGCGCACGTCGTGCGCCTGCTCTCGACGCGCAACGGGAACCGCTGATTTGGCCGCATCCAGCCTGCTCGCCCTGATCGACGACATCGCGACGATCCTCGACGACGTCGCCGTGATGACCAAAGTCGCCGCGAAGAAGACCGCCGGCGTGCTCGGCGACGACCTCGCCCTCAACGCGCAGCAGGTGACCGGGGTCAAGCCGGAGCGCGAGCTGCCGGTGGTATGGGCGGTCGCCAAGGGCTCGTTCAGGAATAAATTGATCCTGGTGCCGGTCGCGCTGCTGCTCGCCGCGTTCGCGCTGTGGGCAGTGAAGCCGCTCCTCATGCTCGGCGGCGCTTTTCTCTGCTACGAAGGCTTCGAGAAGATCGCGCACCGCCTGCTCCATTCGCGCGCGGAGGACGCGGCGCATCACGCCGAGCTCGCGCAGACGCTCGCCGACCCGGCGATCGACGTCTGCGCGTTCGAAAGACAGAAGATCAAGGGCGCGATACGCACCGACTTCGTGCTGTCCGCCGAGATCATCGCGATCACGCTCGGCGCGGTCGCGGAGGCCGAGTACTCGACGCAGGTGGTCGTCGTCAGCGGCATCGCGATCATCATGACGATCGGCGTCTACGGCCTCGTCGCCGGCATCCTGAAGCTCGACGACGCCGGCATGCGCCTCATGGCGGCGCCCGCGGGCTCCGCGCTGTTCGCCGTGCGCTGCGCGCTCGGCCGCGCCATCCTCGCGATGGCCCCGCATTTAATGAAGACCCTGTCGGTGGTCGGCACCGCGGCGATGTTCGTCGTCGGCGGCGGCATCCTCGTGCACGGCATTCCCGCGGCGGAATCGCTGATTCACGACATCTCGGAACACGCGCCTTACCTGCCGATCGGCGCGGGCGCTGTGGAAAATCTCACACGCGCGGTCCTTTCGGCATTCGCCGGGATCCTCGCCGGCGCCGTGCTCGTCGGCGCTTCTGCTGCGATGCGGCGCACGATCCTGCGCGGCAGGGATCGTGTGGCGGCTTCGTGACGTGGGATAATGGGGTGCATGAACAAACCGCAATCGAATTCGCCCCGCGCGCGTCTCCAGCAACTTCAAGCGATCCCGGAGCGGCAGCGCACCGAAGAGGAATGGGACGAGCTCAACGAGCTCGAGATCATGTTTGCGGCGGGCAACCGCGACACCGGGCAAGGCCACGGTCACGGTAACCGCGACCACGATCGCGGCAATCGCGATCCGGGCGCTTTGTCGTCGTATGGCGCCCGCGGCAGTAATCCGCAGCAGCAGGGACAGGGCCAGCGCAAGGCCGAGGGCGGGGGCGGCGGTCCCGGCGGCGGCGGCCGCAAGGGCCAGCGCAAGTTCCACAAGAAGCCGAAGAAGAACAATCCCAACAACCCGCAGCGCTGAGCGTCCGGCACCGCGATGGAGTCGATCAGGATCCAGCGGCAGGATTACCCGACCCGGGGCAGCTATGTGGGCACGCTCCACGGCGTGCACGGCATCGCGCGGCTCAATTACAAGCGCGAGCGTCCCGACCTGCTCATCGCGGAGCGCACCGAGACCTCGGATTCGCTGCGCGAGCACGGCGTGACCGGCGCGCTGATCGCGCGCATGGTCGAGGACGCGCGCACCGACCGCGTCAAGATCTACGCGCTCTGCCCGTACGTCGACGACCATCGCCGCGCGCACCCGGAATGGTCGGACGTGTTCGTCACCCTCTAGCGATGAGCGCTCCGCGGCGTAGATCGAACCGAGGCTTCGCGATCTACGCCGCCGTCCTGACTCTCCTCCTCGGCGTCGTCACCGTCGCGCTCACCTATTACCGCGCGCCGCCCCAGACGCTCGGAGCGACCGAGCGCGAGGCGGACGTCTTCGCGGAGACCCGGACCGCGCTCATCGGCCATGCCGTGCGCCAGGGCGTCTTTCAGTGCTCGAATCCCGCGAACGCCACGGCGTGCAACAACGAGTTCGCGGCATCGCGGCGGCTCGGTGAGTTTCCGTGCCCGGACACCAACGACGACGGCATCGAGAACGTGTCGGGATCCACCTGCGCCGCGCTCATCGGCCGCGTCCCGTGGAGGACGCTGGGCATACCGAGACCCGTGGACCGGGCCGGCGAAACGCTCTGGTATGCGGTGTCCGCCGCCTGGACGAGGAATTCCGGCGCGATCAACAGCGCGACGCCGGGCGACCTCACGGTGCTCGCCGCGGACGGATCGACGGCTGCCGTCGCGATGGCGGTGATCCTGTCGCCCGGCGGTGCGCTATCGGGACAGACCCGGCCGAACAATACCGCGAGCAACTATCTCGAAGACCCGGCGGGCACGCCGAACAACTCGAATGCCGCGGGTCCGTTCATCGCGGCGGCGACCACCGGCAGCTTCAACGACCGCCTCGTCTACATACGCACGTCCGAGGTCGTGCCCATGCTCGAGATGCGGCTGGGCAACGAGCTCAAGGCGCTGCTGCTCGCGTACAAGCTCAACTCGAAATGCTTCTGCTATCCGTGGGCGGACTCGTGGGAGTATTCCGGCGGCATCGGCGATTTCGGCGTGAATCGCGGGCGGCTCGCGAGCCTGGCTTCCTACAATCGGACGCCGGCGAGCGGCTCGCTGGAACCCGAGGAATGGGGCACGGGAAACATTCCGCGGTTCCCGCCGTGGCTCGACGACAACGATTGGCACAACCACGTCTTCTACATCGTCGGCCGCGGCGAAGCCAACCAGAAGCTGGGCGGTTGCCTCACGTGTACCGCCAACACGTACGTGACTATCCAGAATTTCACGCCGGGTACCGCGGCCGCGGCGATTCTCACGCCCGGCACGCCGCGCAACGCGCGAATTCCGCCCGGCGCCGGTTGTGACCCGGTCGGGACCCCGGGGAAGTTGCCGTGCCGTCCTTACCTGCCCAGTGTCGCCGCCACCACCGCGGGCAAGGCGCTGATGAACGATTTCAACCTCTATTTCGACGACGCGATGAACCGCAAGAGCAGCTGCGCGGGCCAGGACACCGAGAACGCGACCAATCCGTCGGACTACAGCTCGTCGTTCGGCATCGGCACCAACTGCGACACGCTCACCCGACCGACCTCGCAGGAGTACGACCGCAACCGCATCTTCGTGTTGCCGCGCGAGTCGGACCTGCCGGCGGACATCGTGTGTCCCGCCGCGGGACCGGCGCTGTTCAACGCGACGCCCTGCATGGATCCGCACGACCCCGACAAGGTGAACGACCAGTGCACCCGGTTGATCTCGGTACTCCAGATATGCTCGACCTCCTGCCGGAGCGCCGCGACGCAAATGGCCGTCGTTCCGTGCCGCAACAACCGCACCGCCGCCGAATGCCCGCCGCTGCACGTGTCCCTCAACAATTGCTCCGCGCCATGAAACGCGCCCCCGCATTGCGTTCCCAGCGCGGCATGAACCTCGTCGAGCTCGCGATCTCGCTCGCGGTGATGGCGATCGTCGCCGCGGGCATGCTGGTGCCGCTCGTCACTCAGATCGAGCAGCGCAACGTGCTCACGACCGAGTCGACGATCGCCGACCTGAAAGAGGCGCTGCTCGGCTTCGCGGCGATCAACGGCCGCCTGCCCTGCCCCGCGACCGCTGCCGGCGGTACCGGCGTGGAGGTGTTCGCGGCGGGCGGTTCCGCCGCGACCGGCGAATGCGCGGCGTTCTGGGGATTCGTGCCGGGGCAGACCCTGGGGATCACGCCGGTGGACCGCAACGGCTACGTGATCGACGCGTGGAACAACCGTATACGCTATGCGGTGCTCAGCACGTCGCTCGGCACAGGCCCGACGACGCGGCCTTACACCAGGACGAACGGCTTGCGCACCGCCACGCTCGCCGCCATCCAGACCGCGGTCGCCGCGTCACCGCCGGTTTTGCTGCAGGTGTGCGGCAGCGGCGTCGGAGTCACCGCCGGCGTGAGCTGTAACGCCGCGCCCACGCTGACCGCCAGTGCGGTCGCCGTCCTGTGGTCGCCCGGCCCGAACGCGACCACCACGGGCGGCACCGGCACCGACGAAGCGCAGAACGCGACGAGCAACGACGCGCTCTTCGTGAGCCGGACGCGCTCGGACGACGCCACCAATCCCTTCGACGACGTGGTGAGCTGGCTCGGCATCAACACCCTGGTGAACCGGATGGTGGCGGCGGGGCAGCTCCCGTAGCGCAGGCGCCCTCGCCTGCTTTAGCTCCGCGGTCCATCTGCAGGCGAGGGCGCCTGCGCTACACCAAAGCCTGCGCCACCAGCGCATGTACCACCTGCCGGTGGTAATAGCGGATCGAGCCGGGTGCGTGCGCCATGAAGCTTACGGCGAGCTCTTCCGAAGGATCGACCCAGAAGTAGGTGCCGGTCGAGCCGGCCCAGTGGAATTCACCCGGCGTGCTCGCCACACCCGACACGCCGCCGCCGCGGCGCACCGCGACGCCGAGGCCGAAGCCGTAGCCGTCGATGTTGGGATACGCGCGCAGCAGCGAGGTGTCGATCTCCGGGCCGATGTGATCGGCGCTCATGTAGTCGACGGTCTTGCGGCCGAGGATGCGGACGCCTTCGCGCTCGCCGCCGTTGCCGAGCATCTCGGCGAACTTCAGATAATCGAGCGCGGTCGACACCGCGCAGCCGCCGCCGCAATCGAACTTGTGCAGCCTGGTGCCGTCGCGCAGCGTCTGCGGCTCGCGCGTGAGCGGGTCGTTCGCAAACGGCTTCGCGTAGCGCGCGAGCTCGCTCTCGGGCACGACGAAGCCGGTGTCGCGCATGCCGAGCGGCTCGAATACGCGCCGGGCGAGGAACTCGCGCAGCGGCATGCCCGCGACCGCTTCGACGCACAGGCCGAGCACGTCGAGACCGAGGCTGTATTCCCACTTCGATCCGGGCTGGTAGTGCAGCGGAAGCTCGGCGAGCTTCGAGATGAATTCGGCGCCCGTCCACCGCGTCGCCGCCCACGCCGAGCCGACCGGCCAGATCGCGTGCAGCGGCGTCGAGCCGCGGCCGTAGGAGACCCCCGCGGTGTGGCGCATGAGATCCTGGATCGTCATGTCGCGCGCGAGATCGACGGTCTGCTCCGGCGTGCCGTCGCAGCCCGGGATGCCGACACGCATGCGCGCGAGCCGCGGCAGGTACTTGCCGACGGGCTCGTTGACCATGAGCCGCCCCTCTTCGTACAGCAGGAGCGCGGCGACCGCTGTCATCGGCTTGGTCATCGACGCGATGCTGAAGATCGCATCGGTGCGCATCGGCGTGCCTGCTCGAGGATCGAGGTGGCCGAACGCCGCGCAGTACGCGAGCTTGCCTTGGCGCGAGATCGCGAGCACCGCGCCGGGCAGCGTGCCTTCGGCGACTTCGCGCTGGAGCGCGGTGTCGATGCGTTTCAGACGGTCGGGGATGAAGCCCAGGGCTTCGGGATCGTGGAGCTCGGGCGAGGTCGTCATGCCGTGGAGCGTAGCACCTCGGCGCTCAAAAATGGATTCCCGATCGTCTCCCGCTATCGCGGCGTCGGGGATGACGCCCCCTTCGTCATTCCCGCAAAAGGCGGGAATCCATTTTGACTTCGACCTTTCTCGAAAATGGATTCCCGACAGCCCCGCTACCGCGGTTCGGGAATGACGTACTACGCAGCCAGCCGCTCCTTGCCCGCCCAGCGCTGGAGCACGGCGAAAAGCTGGTCTTTCTTGAAAGGCTTGGAGAGATAGTCGTCCATGCCCGCATCGATGCAGCGGTCGCGATCGCCTTCCATCGCGTTGGCGGTGAGCGCGACGATGGCGACGCGGCGCTGTGGCGTGCCGGCGGCACGCGCGGCGTTGAGCCGCGCCTCGTGCTCGCGGATCGCGGCGCTCGCGGCGAAGCCGTCCATCTCGGGCATCTGGCAATCCATCAACACGACGTCGTACTCGCCCCCGATCGCGGCATCGCGCCCTTCGAGGCCGTTGTTCGCGATGTCGGCCTCGCAGCCGAATGCGCGCAGCATCGCGAGGCAGATCTGCTGGTTGATCCGGTTGTCTTCGACCACGAGCACGCGTGCGGCGATCGCCGGTGCGGCCTGCGGCGCGGACTGCCGAAGCTCCACGCTCTGCGCTCCCGCGCCGAGCGCGGCGGCGATGCACCCGTAGAGTTCCGTGCGGCGCACCGGCTTGCTGATGACCGCGGCGATGCCCGGTCCGCCGGTCGAGTGCGGCGCCGCTTCGCCCGCACCGAGCGAGGTCATCATGACGAGTCTCGGATGTCCGTACGCCGCACCGTCCCCGATCGCCGCGACGAGCGCTTCGCCGCTCATGCCGGGCATCTTCTGGTCGACGAGCACGACGTGATACGGTGCGCCGCGGCCCGCGGCGGACTCCAGTATCGGCAACGCGCGCTCCCCGCAATCGGCGGACGCGCTCAGGATCCCCGCGACGCTCAGATGGCGCTCGAGGATCGCACAGCTCGCGGGCTTGTCGTCGACGATGAGCACGCGCAGGCCGTAGAGCTCGTCGCGCGCGCGCGGCATCGGCGGCGCCGCGGCGGGCAGGCCGACGACGACGTCGAAGCGGAAGGTCGAGCCCTGGTCCGGCGCGCTCTGCACGTCGATCTCACCGCCCATCAGCCTCACGAGCTGCTGCGAAATGACCAGCCCCAGGCCGGTGCCGCCGTAGCGGCGCGTCGTCGAGCCGTCGGCCTGGCTGAACGCGCTGAAGAGCCGCTTCTTCGCGTCCTCGCTCAGGCCGATGCCGGTGTCGCGAACGCTGAACTCGAGCGCGCAGCGGCCTTCTTCCGACTGCGCACTATCGGGCGAGCGCCGCACCCGGACCTCGACGTCTCCGTGCTCGGTGAACTTCACCGCGTTGCCGATCAGGTTGATCAGCACCTGCCGCAGGCGCCCGGGATCCCCGTGCACGACCGAGGGCACGTCGTCGTCGATGCGCAGCAGCACCTCGAGGCACTTGGAATGCGCGCGGGACGCGAGGAGCTCCGCGACCTCTTCGGTGATCTCGCGCACCGGAAAATCGATGGCGTCGAGCTCGAGCTTGCCGGCCTCGATCTTGGAGAAATCGAGGATGTCGTTGATGATCGTCAGCAGCGCTTCGCACGAGCTCCTCACGTTGTGCGTGTAGCGGCGCTGGGTGTCGGTGAGCGCGGTGTCGAGCAGCAGCTCGGTCATGCCGAGCATGCCGTTCATCGGCGTGCGGATCTCGTGGCTCATGTTCGCCAGGAACTCGCTCTTGGCACGGCTCGCCGCGTTCGCCGAGTCGCGCGCCTTGCGCAGGCGCCCGCGCAGCTTCTGGATGTAACCGCCCATCAGCGCGAACCACAGCAGCGACGCGGCGAGGATCGCGAAGCGCAGCATTTCCAGGTTGACGTTGATCGACGCCGGCTCGCGCATCCAGAGCAGCCCGACCACCGTGGAGTAGCACACCGTGATCGCGCCGGCGAGCAGCAGCAGGCGTCCGGTCGTGAACTGGAACAGCGCGAAGAAGAACGACACCATGTAGATCAGGGTGTAGATCGTGCGCGCCTGCCCGCTGTGATAGAGCATCCAGCTCGTCACGAGCACCGAGACCGCGATCTGCGCGAAAGTGAGGCTGGGGTCGGAGAAGCGCAGGTTCGCGCCGCTCCTGAAGACGACGTAGAAGAGCGCGACCGAGCCGAGCACCATCGCGGAACCGGTCAGGAACGCCGCTTCGGGAATGAAGCCGAGGAGATACCCCAGACCGAAGAGCGCGACGACGAGCAGCGAGCTTCCGGAGGCGATCAGCAGGCGGACGATGCGCACCCGCTGTCGCGGGTCGGCCGCATGCGGGCCGAAGAACGCGCGCAGCCATGGCGAGCCCTCGCCCGCCTGGACATCGACGAACGGGGGGCTGCCGGGACGATACGCTCCCGGTTCGGCGGCTTTCTCGTGCTGCATCGTGCGGCTCGCCGGGAGGCGGAGTCCATGCGGACCCCACCGGGACCGGCGGTCTGGTGAATAGCCGTATTTACGGTGCCGCACCGCAAAAGCTTGAACGCGCGGAGTGCGTTGACACGCCCCGCCGCTCCCGTAGCGTGCGTGCTAACGCACCGCGCCGTTCGAGCAGCCGGCTGCTTCCAGCCCTTTCTCCTGAAATAAGCCCGCTGCTTCAGGGGATTGGAAGAATCGCAACCACCCCTCGGCCGCCGCCCGCCGTGGTGTTCCGGTGAAGATCGCCGCCGCGGACTCGAGCGTCTTCTGCACCGCGTCGGGCAGCGGCGCCACGACCTCGACGCCCGGGACCGCCAGCAGCTCGGAGATCTGCTGGATCGCGATGTCGGCCTCACCGGCCTCCACGACCTTCGCGATCAGGCCGCCGGGACGCGTGACGATGCGCGCCTTCATCGCGTCCGCGATCCCCAGCCGCCGCAGCAGCTCGGGCACGTACATGCCGCTCGCGCCATGGACGGTATGCGCGATCGCGCGGGCGCCCAGCAGCGCCGCACGCAACGCGTCGACCGTGCTCACGTCCGGATGAGGCTCGCCTTTGCGCACCGCGACGCCGATCAGCGAGCGCGCAAAAGGGCGCGCGGCCTCGAGGATGCCGAGCCCGACGAGCCGTTCGACGTGCGGCGCATTGAGCACCGCCACGTCCGCGCGCTCACCGGCTTCGATGCGCGCAAGCAGGGTCTTCGCCGAGTCGTGCTCGATCGCGACTCTCAAACCCGTCCGCGCTTCGAACCGCGCCGCGAGCGCCGAAAGCAGCGCGTTCGTGGCGTTGGAAGTGACTATCCGAATGAATACTGAGGTGGTCGACATCAGACTTTTATTTACCGCAGAGGACGCAGAGGAGAAACCGTCCGTCATTCCCGCGAAGGCGGGAATCCATCTTGACGTTGAAGTTTCAAAAATGGATTCGCGATCCCTTCCGCTGCCGCGGGTCGGGAATGACGATTATCCTGCCTTTCCTCTGCGCGCCTCCGCGCGCCTCTGCGTTCGATCACGCCTTACTCGAACGCCCCGATATTGACCAGCGGCTCACCCCGTGCGCGGCGGCCGAAGTTGTCGATGAATATCCGCGCGGAGCGTGGCTCGTTGCCGTTGGAGGCGGAGGCGTTGTGCGGCGTCACGATCACGTTCGGCAAGCTCCACATCGGCGAATCTTTCGGCAGCGGCTCCTGCTGGTGCGCGTCGAGGTGCGCGCCGCGCAGGTGCCCGCTCCGGATCGCCTCGACGAACGCCTGCTCGTCCATCACTTCGCCGCGCCCGATGTTGACGAGCCCGGCGCCTTTCTTGATCGTTCTGAACGCTTCGGCGTCGACGAGGTTGCGCGTCTCGCTGGTGAGCGGGCATGCGATGACGAGCCAGTCCGCACGCGGCAGCACCTCCTTGAGCTTCGACGGGTGCACCATCTCGTCGACCGGATCGCCGGCCTGCATCGGGCTGCGCCGCACGCCGATCACCTTCAGCCCGAAAGCTTTCGCATAACCGGCGAGCGTCTTCCCTATCGCGCCCACGCCGATCAACACCAGCGTCTGGCCGCGCAGGTCGTCCGGGAGCTGCGCGCCGCGCAGCGGTTTCCATTCCTTCTTCTGCTGGCCGGCGATATACGTGGTGAAACCTCGAGCGAGCAGGAGCAGGCCGGTGAATCCGGTCTGCGCGACCGGCTCGGCGTTGGAGCCCGTCGAGGTGGTGATCGTGCCGCCGCGGGCGAGGACCGCTTCGGCGAACGGCGTCGGATTCATGCCCGAGCTCGCGACGTGGAGCCAGTTGCAAGTCTTCGAAGCCACGAGCGCGTCGTTGAACGCGTCCATGAGCTGCTCTTCGAAGCGCATGTCGCGATCGAGGAAAGCGCAGTCGATGCGGTCGTAATCGGCTTTGGCGATACGCGCCCCTTTCTCTTCGGGCAGGGTCATGAATTCGACGGTGGTGCCGGACCTGGCGGCTTCGGCTTTCAGCGCATCGCCGAACGCGGCGATGAACGGCTTCGAAACAAGTGCGGTGGTCATTGATGCCTTTCGAGGAAATCCAGGGTGAGCTTCGCGCATTCGTCGGGGTCGCTCGCGCCGACGTGATAGCCGTCGCCCGGCAGCGAGACGATCTCGGCGTGCGGCAGCTTTTCGCGATAGACGTCGATGTCCGAGCGGCTGTACGCGCGGCGCGGCGACGTGGTGGTCAGCACGAGCGTCGGCTGCTTCACTTCTCGGAGCGTGCTGCCGACGTCGAGGTTGCTGACCCAGCCCATGTAGGTGCGCGCGGTCTCGATGGCGGTGCTGCCCATGAGGTTCACCCACCATTCGACGCCTTCTCTCGGCATGCGGCTGCCCAGCCGCGGCGGCATGGTGTCGCGCGCCCAGCTCTTCACGCCGTGCGCTTCCATGTGCGCCATCCACTTGTCGGGCTGCGGCGGATCGAGCGGGACCGATGCGAGCGTGAGCGTCTTCACCAGCTCGGGACGCAGCCGCGCGAGCTCGATCGCGACGAGCCCCCCGCTCTTCGCGCCGACGACGTGCGCCGGACCCCCGGCGAGCGTCGTGATGATGCGTGCCGCGGCTTCGACGAAGCCTTCGGTGGTGAACACGGTGCTGCGCGTGACCGGGCTCGAACGGCCGAAACCGTGCTGGTCGTAGCGGATGACCCGATAGCGCCGGCCGAGATTGGGCACCCACGGCCGCCACGCTTCGGTGGATTCGGTGAAGCCGTGGATCAGCACCACGCTGTCCGCGCGCGTCCAGGGGTCGGTCCAGTCGTCGAGCTGGTAATGGAGCTGGGTGTCGGGGTTCAGTTGGAGGTAGGGCATGGTTTTCCGCAGGGTGCGCGCGAGCGCACCGCGCCTTTCGGTGCGTTACGGCGCAGCGCGCCTGACGCACCCTACGAATGTTTGTCGATGAAGGAACGAACTGCGGCAGCCGTCATGTCCGGATCGGTCGCCGCGGCGTGATACCCGTCTACGGGCAACATCACGAGCTCGGACCCGGGAATGGTCTTCTGCCAGCCTTCGAACACTTCGCGGCCGCGGTGCCTGGTGTCGGTGCCGATGACGAGCGTCGGCACGCGGATGCGCTTGATGTCCTCGCGGATGTCGATCGCGCCCACCCAGCGCAGGTAAGAGTGCGCGGTGGAGACCGCGGTCTCGCCCATCATGTCGGACCACCAGTCGATTCCGGCTTCGGACATCTTGCTGCCCATGCGGCTGCGCTGCGTGCGCTTCGCCCAGCTGCGCATGCCGTCGCGCTCCATCTCCTCGATCCAGCCCTGCGCCGCGGGCTTTGTTACGGGCGAGCAGATCGCGGTGGCGGTCTTCACGAGCTCGGGATGATCGGCGGCGAGCGTCATCACGCTGATGCCGCCGCTCTTGCCCGCGACGACGTGCGCCTTGCCGCCGACGAGCTGCCTGATCACCTCGGCGAGATCGTCGACGTAGCGCCCGGTCGTGAGCTCGTACTCTTTGGGCAGCGCCCCGGATTTGCCGAAGCCGCGCTGATCGATGCGCAGCACGCGGTAGCGCCGCGAGAAATGCGGCACCCACTGGCGCCACGCTTCGGTGTTCTCGGTGAAGCCGTGGACGAAGAGTACGGTGTCCGGTTTCGTCCACGGATCGGTATGATCGTCGATCGTGTAGTTGAGGTTACAACCTTGTAACTCGAGATGAGGCATGGCGGCTCCGTACGTAGCGCAGGCGCCCTCGCCTGCCACGCTGCAGGCGGGGCGCCTGCGCTACGGGGATTCTACCGCGCGCCTTTCGCTTCCAGTATCTGCGCCATTTCGCGGTAACCGCGCGACTTCGCCAGCCTGAGCGGCGTGTTGCCCGCGCGATCGGCGAGCTGGGTGCTCGCGCCGGCGTCGACCAGCGCCTTCAGCGTCTGCACGTGACGCGGCCCGCCGTCGCCCAGGACGATCGACTCGATGAGCGCGGTCCAATGCAGGTTGTTGACGTGGTCGAGCGGCGCGCCGGCCTTGATGAGCTGCTGTACCACGCCGGCGTGACCGAGGTGTGCGGCCGCAATCAGCGCGGTGCCGTCGTAACGGCTGGTGACGAGCTTCGCGCTCGCGCCGAGCGAAAGCAGCAGGCGCAGCGTCTCCTCGTCGTTCGCGACCGACGCGATGGTGACCGCGTCGTAGCGATCGTTCTCGAGCAACGACAGATCCGCACCCGCTTTCACCAGCGCGCGGATGGCGGCGTGCTGCTTCGCGAACGTCGCGACGTGCAGCGGCGTGCGTCCGTGCGCGTCGCGCGCATTCACGTTGGACGCGGCGGCGAGCTTCTCGATCTTCGCGGCGTCGCCTTTCCACGCCGCCGCGTGCAGCCCGCTGTACGCCGCCGCCTCGGCGGCGCTCGGTGCGACCTGCGCCGCGGCGGGCAGCACCGTCGCGAGCGCGAAGCCGCAGGCCACGAGAGATGTCCGGATGAACGCCCTCACTTGAGCAGCTCCTTCGCTTTGTCGATGGCGGCGACGGCGCACTGCTCGTCGAGGTGTCCGCCCGGGGCGCCGCCGACGCCGACCGCGCCGATCACGTCGTTGCCGACGCGGATCGGCACGCCGCCGCCGAGCAGCAGGAACCCGGGAATATCGCCAAGGTTAGCTGCGGCGTGGTTCTTCTGCGAGGCCTCCATCATCGCCTGCGTGGTGTTCCTCGCGGAAGCCGCGGTATAAGCCTTGCGCTCGCTCGCCGCCAGCGTGTGGGGACCGGCATTGTCCGCACGCTGCACCGCGCGCACGATGCCGGCACGGTCGACCACGGTCGCGCTCACCGCGTAGCCGTTCGCCTGGCACGCGGCCACGCTGCCGGCGGCGATCTGGTTGGCGAGATCGAGCGAGAGGTTGCGCTCGGTGCGCACGCCCTGCGCGTGAGCGACTGATGCAGCGGCGAAAAGGACGGCGGGGACGAGCTTGGCGATGCGGCGCATTCGGGTTCTCCGTGAGTGTCGTTGAGCGGTGCGTCAACGGTTGTCACTTTAGGAAAGCTCGCCTGTCCCTCACATTCGTACGCCTACGCCGCCGTATCCGTACAACTACGTAAAAGCTATTTTGAACCGCCAAGGACGCCACGGACGCCAAGGAAATCAAAAGGCGAGACATTCGTCATTCCCGCATAGGCGGGAATCCAATTTGACGTTGAGACCTCGAAAATGGATTCCCGATCGCGCTGCCGCGCGTCGGGAATGATGACCGCTTTGTCTTCCTTTGCGTCCTTTGCGTCCTTTGCGGTCGATTGCCTTTGACTTTCCTCTGCGCGCCTCTGCGCGTCTCTGCGTTCAAACACGCCCTTCCACCAGCGCCGCGTAGCGGCGAATGACCTGGGCCAGCGACTCGGCCTCCAGCTTCGCGAAGAGGTTGGCGCGATGGGTCTCGACCGTCCGCGGCGAGACGTTCAGCGCCCGCCCGATCTCCTTGTTGGTCAGCCCCGCGACGATCAGCCCCAGCACCTCGCGCTCGCGCTCGGAGAGCTGGGCGTAGCGCTCGCGCGCGTCGCGGTCGGCGGCGTTGCGCTCGCGCGAGCGCACGTGATCGCGCACCGCTTTCTGCAGCGCGTCGAGCAGCGCTTCGTCGTCGACGGGTTTCTCCAGGAATTCCGCGGCGCCGGACTTGAACGCGCGCCGGCACGTCTCTACCGTGCCGTTGCCGGTGAGCATGATGATCGGGTGATCGACGCCTTCGGCGACCAGCGTCTCCAGCACCGCGAGCCCGCTGATTCCCGGCATGCGCACGTCCAGCACGATCGCGCCGATGCTCTGCCGGTCGAAGTCGCGCAGGAACGCCTGCGGGTCTGCCCACGCCTGCACGCGCAGGCCCACCGTGCCGATGAGCAGCGCCAGCGCCGAGCGCACCGCCTCGTCGTCGTCGATGAGGTGGATGAGCGGCGAAGTCGAAGCGCTCATGGCGTCACGCGAGCGGCAGCGCGAGCGCAAGCTCGGCGCCGCGCGGCTCGCGATTGGCGGCGCTCAACCGGCCGTTCATCGCGAGCGCGAGCGATTCGGAGAGCGACAAGCCGAGACCGAGCCCGCTTTCGCGCGTGGTGAAGAACGGCTCGAAGATGCGCCCGAGCGCCGAGCCGGCGATGCCCGGCCCGCTGTCTCGCACCGTCAGCACGCCCTGCCCCTCCGCCGTCGAGATGCGCACGTCGAGCGCGCGCTCTGACGGCGGCACCTGTTCGAGCGCGTGCAACGCGTTGGTGAGCAGGTTGTGCACGATCTGCTCGAGCGCGACCGGATCGGCGTGAACCGCGATCCCAGGCGCCGATGCCTCGACATTCGGCGTGACGCCGCGCGCCTCGATCTCCGGCTCGAGCAGATAGAGCACCCGCCGCACCGCGGACTCGAGCTCCGTGCGGGCGAGCGCGGCGCCGCGCTCGGGCTTGTCGAGCGCGCCGCGCACCCGCGCGACGACGTCGGATGCGCGCTTCGCCTGCTCGGCGGCCTTGGTCATCGCGTCGCGCGCGGTCGCGAGATCGGGCGGATCGTCGTCGAGCAGGCGCGACGCGGCGCGCGTGTTGGCGAGCAACGCGGTGAGCGGCTGGTTGAGCTCGTGCGCGAGGCCGCCGGCGAGCTCGCCCAGCGCGTTCAAGCGCCCGACGCGATCGAGCCGCAGCAGCGCCTCGGCGCGCTCGCGCGCGATGCGCTGGAGGCGGATCGCGCGCAGCGCCGCAAGCGCGCCCGCGACCGCCGCCGCCCACGCGAGCATCGCGAGCCACGGCAGCTCAGAAGCGTAGACGCCGCGCTCGGCGACGACGTCGAACGGCTGGCTGTCCGCCGCGAGCCGCTTGCGGAACGCGAACCGCCGGAACCCCCCGTCGCGCCCCTGCTGGAGCACGAAGCGTTTGTCCGCATGATCGAGGCTCACGCGCACCGGGCTCGCGTCCGCGACCATCGGCCATTGGTTCCACGGCACCATGGCGCGCACGTCGAACTGCACCGCATAGCTCGCCGGATGCGCGCCGAGCACCAGGCAATAGCGCCCTTCGCTGAAATCGACCCGGGCGAGCGCCGGCCTGCGGGCCGCACGCGAAGCGGCGTCGGCGCCCGCCCTGTCGGGATCGGTCCACGACTCGCCGGTGTCGCGCCGCTCGATGCTCAGAATCTGCGGGTAGACCGACGGCAGCCGCTGCTCGGGCCGCGAGGCGTCGGCGGTCGGCTGGAGCAGCGCGAGCATGCCGAGCACCGCGTCGTGCTGGACGGCGCGCTGGCTCAGGAGGCGATGGACGATGCGCGCATCGGTCTCGAAGTCCTCGCGCAATCGTTCGACCCGCGCGTTCACCAGCCACGCACCGCCGGCCAGCGCGATCGCGATCCAGGCGAGCAACCAGCGGCCGTTGCGCCGCACGAAACCCATCGCGCTTATCGCAGCGGCGCCTTGTTGGAAGAGAGGTCCATGATCATGCGCGCGGAGGCGTCCATGCGCGCCATACCGGCCAGCGATAATCCCTGCTCTTATCGCTCAACTTCGATCTCCCCCCGCAGGTATTCGACGACCTGCCCCGCGATGACGACGCGCTCGCCCCTGAGCTCGCAACGAAGGTCGCCGCCGCGTTGTGACACCTGCTTCGCGATGAGTTTGTTCCTCCCCAGGCGCGCCGCCCAGTACGGCGCGAGGGTGCAATGCGACGAGCCGGTGACCGGGTCTTCGGCTATGCCCTGCTTCGGCGCGAAGAAGCGCGACACGAAATCGACGTCGTCGCCCGGCCCCGATGCGATCAGCGCGTGCACGTCCATGGCGGCGACACGTGAGAAATCCGGCCGCAGCGCGCGCACTTCGGCTTCGGTCCCGAAGACCGCCAGCAGATCGCGCGAGAGCAGCGCTTCGCGCGGGCGCGCGCCGAGCGCGGCCGCGAGCTCGTCGGTGACTTCCACCGGCGTGCCCGGGCGCGACGGAAAATCGAGCGAGAGCCAGTCGCCCTCGCGCGTCACGACGAGCTCGCCGCTCCTCGTGCTGAACGCGAGCCTGTCCTTCTCCGGATAGATGTAGCGAAAGAGCGCCGCGGCGGTCGCGAGCGTCGCATGGCCGCAGAGGTCGACCTCCACGCTCGGCGTGAACCAGCGCAGCGGCGACACGTCGTCTCGCGCGATGACGTAAGCGGTCTCGGCGAGGTTGTTCTCGGCCGCGATCGCCCGCAGCGTCTCGTCCGGCAGCCACGCATCGAGCGGCACGACCGCGGCGGGATTGCCGCCGAAGCGGCGGCTGGTGAACGCGTCCAGCTGATAAAGGGGCAGCTTCACTGCGCGCGGATGTGGTTCTCTTTGACGATCTTCGCCCACTTGGCGATGTCTGCGCGAATGATCTTATCGAATTCGGCGGGCGTGTTGCCGACCGCCGTCGCGCCTTCATGGGTGACCACCTTCTCGAACTCCGGCGATTTCACCACTTTGACGATCTCGGCGTGCAGGCGGTCGACGATGGCCTTGGGCATGCCGGCCGGGCCGAGGATGCCGTTCCAGCCGCGCGCTTCGTAACCGGGCACGGCCTCGGAGATCGACGGCACGTCGGGCAGCACCGGGATGCGCTGCCTGCCGCCGACGCCGAGCGCGCGCACCCGGCCCGCCTTCACCTGCGGCACGACCGTGCCGGCCGAGCCGATGAGATAGAAATCGATCTCGCCCGAGACCAGCGCGGTCAGCGCCTGCGGCGAGCCCTTGTAGGCGACCTGCTGGAACTGGATGCCTGCGAGCGTGCGCAGAAGCTCCGCCGCGAGGCTGCCCATGCTGCCGCTGCCGACCGACCCGTGATTGAGCTGACCCGGCTTCGCCTTCGCCAGCGCGATGAGGTCCTTGACCGACTTCGCCGGAGACTGGCTGGACACGATGAGCACCGGCGCCACCGCACTCACCATGCTGATCGGCTGGAACGCTGTCGCCGTATCGTACGGGATGTCGTTCGGATACAGCGCGGGATTCACCGGGTGCGACGGGAACACCATCATCAGCGTGTAACCGTCGGGCGTGGCCTTGGCGACGATCTGCGAGCCCACGATGCCGCTCGCTCCCGGCCGGTTGTCGATCAGCACCTGCTGCCCCATGCTATCGGTGAGCTTGGAGGCGATCACGCGCCCGAGGATGTCGGTGATGCCGCCCGCCCCGGCGGGTATGATCATGCGCACGGGGCGCGAGGGATAGCTCTCGGCGGCATTCACGTTCAACACGCCGGCGCAGAGCGCCGCGCCGGCGATCATTCGATACTTCCTGTTCATGGCTCTCATTTTCGAATCGAATCACTTCAATATCACGGCGCCCGAGCGGCCGCACGTGTCGCGCCGCGACGGCGGGCACGTGATCATAAACCCGAAGGCGCCGGTCGAGGACAGGACGCGCCTGACACGGGAGCAGGCGATCGAGCTGGTCAAGCTCACGATGGTCGCGGGCGAAGCGTTGAAGACCGTGCTCGGCCGCCGCGGCATCGACCTCGGGCGCGTCAACTACCAGGACAACGGCAACTGGCGCCACGAGCTGCACGTGCATCTCTATGGACGCGCCCGCGACGCCACGCTTCAGCCGTGGGGGACTTTCCTCCAGCTTCCGCCGACCCGCGAAGCGTTCATGCGCGAGATGGGCGACCTCGAGCCGCTGTCGGAGGACGACGTGCGCGAGCTGCGGGCGGAGATCGAGCGGCTGCTGGCGACGGAGAAATATCGGGACTTCTAGTGTGCCGTCCCGTTAATTCGCCTGCAAAGCCGTTCCAGTTTCTGGATGATCGAGTCGGCGGTGGCGGTCCATATGAATGGCTTGCAGTGTTTGTTGTATTGCTGCACGAAGCAATCAATCTTCGCGATCAGGT
>DATAJS010000025.1 GCA_036262035.1 Burkholderiales bacterium
GGTATGCATCAGGGTGCTTCAGCGCGATCGTGAGCGCGCCATGGCCGCCCATCGAGTGCCCGAAGATCGCGGCGCGCTCGGTCTCGATCGGGAACGCATCGGCCATCAAGCTCGGCAGCTCGAGCGTCACGTACGAGTACATGCGATAGCCCGCCGACCACGGCGCTTGGGTAGCGTCGACGTAGAAGCCCGCGCCGAGGCCGAAGTCGTAGCTGTCCGCCTCGCCGGGAATACCGAGCCCTCGCGGGCTCGTATCCGGCACCACCAGCGCGACGCCGAGCTCCGCCGCGACGCGCTGCGCACCGGCTTTCACGGTGAAGTTTTCCTCGGTGCACGTGAGGCCCGAGAGCCAGTAGAGCACCGGCACGCGCTGGAAGCGCGCCAGCGGCGGGAGGAACACCGCGACGCGCATATCGCAGCGCGTTTCTTCCGAACGATGGCGGTAAACGCCCTGCGTACCGCCGAAACAACGATTTTCCGAAACGGTTTCCAGGCTCAAGCTGCTGCACCTTTCTCTTTCGCTTTCTTTGCGGTGTGCGTTGCGATCGCGTCCATCAGCGGCGGCGACAGGCAATCGTACGGCTCCAACCCGAGCGCCTTCAGCCGCGCGCGCACCGCGCCCATGTTCGCCGGATCCGCCCCCGACTCGATGATCGACGACACGAACGCGGCAAACTCCGGCGGTGCGAAGCCCGGCTCGGCCGAAAGCTCGGTGTGCACGAAGTCGAGGCCGTAAAAAGGATGTCCCTGGTTCTCGATCCGGCCGTACATGTGCACACCGCAGTCCCTGCACGCGTAGCGCTGGATCGTCGCCTGCGGATCGACGATCTCGAGCTTACCCGCATTCTCGGTCACTTCGAGCTTGTCACGCGGGATCACGGCCACCTGGGCAAAGAGCGCGCCTGCGGGTTTCCAGCACCTGGTACAGCCGCACACGTGATTGTGCGCAACCTGTGCGTTGACCCGCACCGCCACTTTACCGTCGCCGCACCTGCAATAGAGCGTCCCGCCCGCGAAGTTCGCGGCGGCGGGCTCCAGCCCCTGGTCGACTGCCGGATGTATCGCCAGCGCCATGATGCCCTCCTTCGGTGAGTGAAGCCTCGTGTCGAGTCAGTCCTCCAGAAAACAGCGCTTCTTCGCGTCGGCCTGCAGCTCGCGGAACGTCGCGATGCGCTTGCGCCCGTCCTTCATGTCGCGCAGCGCTCCGCCACGCTCGCCGGCGATGGTCGCCGCGTTCGTAACCGTCCACAGATCGACCCAGCGCGCGTAATCGACCTTGGACGCGATGGCATCGATAGTGCACGAGCACTTGTAGAGCGCTTCCTGCGGGAGCGCCTTGCTCGTGCGCATGCACTCGAGCACGAACTCGACGCGTGCCTGCGTCGGGAAGTCGTTCGCGCCCGCGAGCGCTGGCCACGCGAGGCACGCGATGGCGAAGAACGGTCTCACGGCAGCAGCTCGCCGCGCTCGTCGACGAGCGGCACGTTGTACTCGCGCAGGATCTTCGCGATGTCCGCGCGGTTGTCCGCGATGAGCTTCTCGAGGATGCGCTTCCACTCGGGCTCGCCGTAGCGCACCCCCATCGCGATCGCGTAGTCGAACCGGACGCCGGGCTCGGACTCGAGCGCGACGAGCTTGAGGTCGGCGCCGCGCACGCGCTTCGCGAAGTAACCCGCGATGGGACCCCAGACGATCGCCGCGTCGATGGCCCCGAGGACGAGGTCCTTCTCGACGATCTCACCCGGATACTGCTCGGGATCGGGCGACAGGATCGGATAGATCTTCGCCTGCGCTTCCCAACCGTGCCTGGCGAGCCACGTCGCGCCGGGCGACCGGTCGTAGACGCCGATGGTGAGCTTCCGCGCCGCTTCGGCCGGCAACGCGAGGAGATCCGCGCCGCGTTTCACCCCATCGAGCCCGTTGCCCTTGGGATAGACCAGCATGTACGTCGAGCGGTAGTACGGCGCGGTCGCGGACGCCTGCTCGTAGCCGGCGGGGATGCCCATCACGACGTCGCAGCGGTAGTCCTCGCCGGGCAGGCGATAGCGCAGCGTGTTGCGGATGAAGTTCATGCGCTGGGGAAACGCGTAGCTTTTCACCGGCAGGCCGAGCCTCGCCGCGAAGAGCTCGGCGATGCGGTTCTCGAGCCCTTCCCCGCGCGTATTCGAGAACGGGAGGTTGGACGGATCGATGCACGGCCGGAATGCGGCCGGCATCTCCGCGCCCTGGCACAGCGTCGCGCCGGCCAGCAGCACGGGAGCGAGCAGCGCCCGCCTCACTGCGGCATCTCCTGGACGCGGGCCTGCGTGATCGCGCCTTCGGCGCGGCCCTTGAGGTAGGCGTACAGGCCGTCCGTGTTGTCCATCACCATCCTGCTCGTCGTGAAGCTCGGCATGCCCTTCTCCAGCCGGCCTTCGGTGACGACCTTGACGAACTCCTGCTTGCTGAGCGTCTTCATGCTCACCAGCAGCGACGGACCGACGAGTCCCTGCTGGTTCGCGCCGTGACAGCGGTCGCACGCGGCCGCGCGCCATGCGCGAAAGCCGTTCATCGTCTTCGCGTCGACCTTGAAGCCGTCGACGACGATGTACGGCTTGTCGTCAGCCCCGTCCGCCGCGGCAGCCTGCACCGCGGCGGACACGCACCCTGCGAACAGCGCGGGCGCGAGCGCCCGGTGGATCATTTGGTCGCGACGACCTGGTCGGGCAGCGCGAAGACCGTCAGCGATCCGCCGAGGTCGGTGTAATCGCGCAGCTCCTTGTAGCCGCCGACCGCGCCGAGCCCGTCGGTGTCCTTCTCGAGCCCCGCCGCCATGCCGATGCCTGCCCAGCCGCCGATACCCGAGTACACGCCGATGTACTGCTTGCCCTTGTGCTGGTAGGTGAAGACGTTGCCGATGATCCCCGACGGCGTCTTGAACCTGAAGAGCTCCTTGTTGATGTTGTTCGCGTCGACGCACTTCAGATAGCCCTCGAGCGTCCCGTAGCACGCGAGCCCGCCCGCGGTGACCAGCGCGCCGCTCCACACCGAGAACTTCTCGGCCTTGCTCTGCACGATGCGGCCCTGGCTCGCGTCCCACACGATGAAGTTGCCCATGCCGCCGTGGCTGCCGGGCGTGGGATACATCGAGAGCGTTGCGCCGACGTACGGCTGGCCCGCGACGTAATCGACCTTGAACGGCTCGTAATCCATGCAGACATGATTCGTCGGCACGTAGAACAGCCGGTTCTTCGGGTTGTACGCGGCGGGCTGCTGGTCCTTCGAGCCGAGCGCGGCGGGACAGATCCCCTTGGTGTTGACCTCGGGCCCGTTCTGCGCGGTCGAGTACGCCTTCACCACCTGCGGGCGGCCGGTCTTCATGTCAACGTGGGTCGCCCAGTTCACTTTCGGATCGAACTTGGCGGCGACGAGCAGCGCGCCGGTGGCGCGGTCGAGCGTGTAGCCGAAGCCGTTGCGGTCGAAGTGAACCAGCGCCCTGGTCGGCTTGCCCTTGACGTTGAGGTCGGCGAGGATCATCTCGTTGACGCCGTCGAAATCCCACTCGTCGTACGGCGTCATCTGGTAGACCCACTTCGCCATGCCGGTGTCGACGTCGCGCGCCATGATCGTCATCGACCAGCGGTTGTCGCCCGGGCGCTGCGCCGGGTTCCACGTCGACGGGTTGCCGGTGCCGTAGTACATGAGGTTCAGCGCCTTGTCGTAGCTGTACCAGCCCCACGTCGTGCCGCCGCCGTTCTTCCACTGGTCGCCCTGCCACGTCGACAGCGACGAGTTCTCGCCGACCGGCTGCAGCGTGCCGTCGGTCCAGGTCATCGTCTTCTGCGGGTCGATCAGCATCTCGGCGTCGGGCCCGGTGCTGTACGCCTTCCACACCTGGTTGCCGGTGTTGATGTCGTACGCCGCGACGAAGCCGCGCACGCCCCACTCGCCGCCGGAGATGCCGGTGATCACCTTGTCCTTGAAGACGTGCGGCGCGTTGGTGTTCACCGCGCCGACTTTCGGGTCGCCGTTCTTCACCGACCAGAGGACGTTGCCGCTCTTCGCGTCGAGCGCGACGAGCGTGCTGTCGGCCTGCTGGAGGAAGATCTTGTTCTCGGCGTAGGCGAGCCCGCGATACACGGTGTCGCAGCACATCTGCGGGATCACCGCGGTGTCCTGCCTGGGCTCGTAGCGCCAGACGATCTTGCGCGTGTCGAGGTCGATCGCGAAGATCTTGTTGGGGAACGGCGTATGGACGTACATCATGCCGTTCACGACGAGCGGCGAGCCTTCGTGACCGCGCAGCACGCCGGTGGAGAACATCCACGCGACCTGCATCCTGCCGACGTTCTGCCTGTTGATCTGGCCGAGCTTGCTGTAGCGCTGGTTGTACATGTCACCAGCCTGCATCGCCCAGTTCTTCGGATCGGAGATGAGCTTTTCGAGCTCGCCGTTGGCTGCGGCCATACGGGGAATCGAGAGCAGCAATGGCAGGAACGCCATCGCCAACCACCTGGAAGCGCTTTGCATGACGGCCTCCATTCGTTGTGGATTCCTGGGAGGCGATCTGCGCGCCGGGCTACCTTGCGTGCTACGCAGGTCGCCTACGCAAAAAAGTCTCTGCTTGCGCTAATGCGATGTCAAACGAATTCGAGCCGACCGTAGGGTTTTGGCGGACAACATGACCCTCCGCTCAGTAGTGCGACTTGAAGCTGACGCCGCCGCGCTTAACGAGATCGTCGAGGTCGATGTAAGAGCGCTTGGTTTCCTTGTCGACGGTGAACTGGAGCTTGCGATCCGATTCCGGCGTGCCGCGCACCGCGAGCAGGGTGAGTCCTTCCTTCACCTCCCACTCGTGCGCGCCCGCGATGCCCGGCGGCGCGTAGATCGCGCAGCCGGCGTGCACCTCGTACTCCTTGCCTTCATAATCGCGCACCGTCGCGTGACCCGACAGCACGAAGTAGAACGCTTCGATCGGGTGCCAGTGCAGCGCCTCGATCGCGCCGGGCAGATAGCTCGCGACGCCGATGCGCAGCCGGTCGGTCGGCACCTCTGGACAACCGACCAGGCGCTTGAAGCGCTGCTCGGGAATCACGCCTTTGCCGGCGGCGACGTCGGCGGCGTCGATGACTTTCAACGTCGATTGGATTTCCATTCGATCCTCCCCTCCGTCTGCTCGTAGGGTGCGCGCAAGCGCACCGCGCCCTCAGCGGTGCGTTAGCACGCACCCTACGGCGTTAATCGAACCAGCGGCGCTTATAGCTGACCTGCGAAGCGTTGGGTCCGTTCCCCGTCGGCTCCAGCCACAGCGTCTTGCCCGGATGCTTCACCGGCTTGCCTTCGAAGCGGTCGCGCAGCCAGTCGCAGACGAAGGCGTGGATGTCGGCCTCCCACACCGAGCTGCGCGCTTTCTGGGTGACCGAGCCGTTGTGGAACTGGTCGGGCAGCAGCCACAGCTCCGCCGGCGCCTTCATCTTGTCGAACAGGCGGTACACCTCGGCGATCGGCGCGCGCGGATCGTACTCGCCCGCCACGAGCAGCGTCGGCGCGACGATCTTCTCCATCAGGTCTTCGACGCTCATCGCCGCGAGCACGCGGTCGAGCTCTTCTTCGCTGGACGACTGAGTGAGATACGCGAAGAGCTGCTTGTAGCGCGGCGATTCCTCGGTCGTGATGTAGTACTTGTCGACGAACGAGGCCCACGGCGCCGCGATCGCCGCGAAGCGATGCTCCTTCGCCGCGGTGCGCACCGCCCAGTGCGAGCCGAACGACAGGCCGTAGAGGCCGAGCTTCTTCGGATCGACTTCCTTGCGCGTGAGGAGGTAGTCGACGACCGCCGTCACCGCGTCCTCGTAGTTGTCCGCGGTGAGACGGATGCCGCGCAGGTTGCTCTCGCCCTGGCCCGGGCCGTCGAACGAGAACGCGTGCATGCCGCGCTGGAGCGCCTGGTTGTAGTACGGGTTCGGCCACGCTTCCTTGGTCTGGTCGCAGCCGGGGATGTAGAACACGAGCGGCTTCGGGCCGTCGCCCTTTGCTAAGTGGAGGTTCCCCGAGACGACCGTGTCCTTCCACGGCACGTCGACATGCTCGATGCGGTAGGGCGCGCACTCGCGCACCTTGTCGAAGCAGCGGATGACGCCGCCGTGCAGGAAGCGCTTCTCGTCGCCGGTCTCGAACACCACGTGCTGCGCGTCGGCGTAGCCGAGCGCGGCCTGGTAGTAGAGCTCCATCGCGGTCTCGCGATGGCCCGCTTCGGCCTCGGTCTGTGCGAGGCGCTCCATCTTCGCCGCGTCGCGTCCGACGTGCTTGGAGATCATCTCGTGGCTGCGCACCGTGCGCGGCAGGCGGCCGCGGCCGTCGGGCTGGAAGTGGAAGACCTTGCCGGTCTCCTTCACCATCCAGTCGAAGAACCACTGCTGCTCGTCGCGCTTGAGGTGCGGCCGGCCGGTCCTGGCGTTCTTGGGGCTGGCCATCACTCGATCCCTTCAACGATGCGCATGTCGCGCTCGGCGCCGTTGTTGAAAGCGCGCAACGCTTCCTGGTAGCCGGGGCTGTCGTGCGCCTTGATCGCGGCGTCTACGCTCGGAAACTCGATCATCACCGTGCGCTGGTTCAGTCCCGCTTCGTACGTCTTGGCGACGCCGCCGCGCGCGAGGAACTTGCCGCCCGCGGCCTGGATCGCGGGTCCGGCGAGCTTCGCGTACGCCGCGAGCGCATCGGGGTTGGAGATCGAGCGGTAGAAACAGATCCAGTAGGCTTTTGCCACGGTTGCCCCCTTTGAAAGGTGATGAAGTGATGAGGTGACGTCAGAGCCTCGGTATTCCCGACTCCAGTATGACCTTCCTGAACTTCTCTACATCGGTCTTGACGACTCGCGAGAATTCCTCGGGCGTGTTGCCCACGGTGACGAGGCCGAGCTGTGCGAAACGCTCCCTGACTTCGGGCGTCTGGAGCGCGGACAGCACCGCCTGGTGCAGACGCCTCAACACGCGCTCCGGAACCTTCTTCGGCGCGAAGAAACCGTTCCAGTACTGGAAATCATAGCCGGGCACGCCCTGCTCGGCGACGGTGGGAACATTGGGCAGCAGCGGATGGCGCTGCGCGCTCGTGATGCCGTAAGCCTTCATGCGGCCCGCGTTGATGTGGGTCATCGATGCGAGCGGCGTCAGCAGCGAGATGTGCGACTCGCCCGCGACGACCGACAGCTCGGACGGCGCGCTGCCTTTGTAGTGCACGTTGTTCATCTCGACGCCGAGGCGCGCCCACAGCGCGTCGCCCGCGAGCTGGCCGGTCGCGCCGGCGATCGCGATATTGATCCTGCCCGGGTTCTTCTTCGCGTAGGCGGCGAGGTCCTGCAAGCCGCTGCCGGGAAGCGCCTTCGCATTGGCGGCTACGACCATGCCGGTCGTCGCGGATTCGCTGATCGGCGCGAAGTCGCGGATGACGTCGTAGGGAAGCTGCTTGTAGAGCGTGGCGTTGACCGCGTGAGTGCCGCTGTTGCCGACACAGATCGTATAGCCGTCGGCCGCGGCTTGAGCGCAGAGCTCGCTCGCGACAACGCCGTTGCTGCTCGGACGGTTGTCGACGATGAGCGTCTGGGACAGCGTCTCGCTCATCTTCGGCACGAGCAGGCGCGCCTGCACGTCCGACGGCCCTGCCGGCGCGGACGCGACGAGCACTCGTACGGGTCTCTGCTGTTGCGCCGGCGCTGCGATCGGCAGCGCCAGCAGCGCGCAGGTGAGCGCGCCGACAGTTTTTCTCATGAGCCTCCTCCTCCAAGGAGGGCTCATGATAACGCGGTGCTATCGCAAAGGAATTACGATATTCACCGACGGGTCCTGCACGACCACCGGCTGCGGCTCGAGCACCGTCACACGCTCGACGACGCGAGGCTCGACGAACTGCCGCTCCTGTATCACGACGACGTCGTCGTGGTGGTGATGGCGGTGCTTGTGCTTGTGCTTGAGGTGCTTGCCGCCGTGCCGCTCGTCGTGGTCGCCGTGGCCGCGGCCGCCGCCGTGCGCCCATGCAGGCGACGTGGCAAGCAGCGTTGCTGCAAAAATGCCTGTGATGAACCGTTTCATGACAACTCTCCCGTCAGTCTTGAGCTCCATGACGGAAAAGAGGCGAGCGTCATGCCCGCAGCCGCGGCAAAACGCGAGCGTTTGTAACGACTTGTAAGCGCGGCCGCGCGTCAGGTATCGATCTTCACGTTGTCGCCGATGGCGTCCTTGTCGCCGGTCAGGCGCGCCTTGGCGATCGCGTACGCGCGACCCACGGCGGTCCCCGGCGAATCCCAGTACTCGGCTTTCTCGATGTCGACGCGCAGCAGCGCGAGGTCCGGGTCGTCGAGCCCTTTGGGGAAGAACACCTCGACCCAGTTGTTCCACAGCGCTTCCATGAGCGCTCTGTCGCGGGACAGCGACGCCCGACCCGAGATCGAAACGTAGTCCTGCTTGCCGGGATTGGCGTAGCTCAGGTTCACCTGCCACCCGCCGGCCTGCGCTTCGGCGACCTTCGGCGACGAGGCGGAGGTGAAGAACCACAGCATGCCGTCGTCGGCGCAACGCAGGGTCTGGATCGGACGGCTGCGCAGCGTGCCGTCGGCGTCCTGCGTGGTCATCATCGCGATGCGGATGTCCTCGATCAGCTCGCGCAGGCGGGCGAAGTCCTCGCCGGAATTCTGGCTACCTTGCATGGGGCACCTCTCTCGGGCAACGAATCATGTACCCCAGCAGGCGCTGTACCCGCGAGACTAACGCAGCGGAATGTGGATGTTGATCGCTGCCGGGGCCGACACGACCGGAGGCGCGTAATACACCGGTTGCGGCTGCACGTACGTCACGTGGCGCTCGACGACCACGGGACCCGCACGCTGGACGATCACCTCGCGGTGGCCGTGCTTCCAGGCGTGCTTCTGGGCCTTGCGCCATTCCTTCTCGCGATGCTTCTGCTCTTTCCAGTAGCGCTTGTCGAAATCGTGGTCGTGCCCCGCCCACACCGGCGTCGCGGCGGCGAACGTGGCGGCAATGGCGGCTGCAAGGATGCGTTTCATGGCGACTCTCCCGAACGAATTGCGTTGTTGATGATTAGAACGCAATCGCGCGCGCGAAGTCGCAACGAATCGCTAGCGTGTGTAACAGGGTGTTACGAGACTTGCGATCGGACGATTCACGGCGCAAGGAGATCGACGAATTGGTGCACCGCCGTCCGATCGAGCTTTTCGGGATCGGCGAAGACTGCCGCGATCTGCTCGCAACGCGCCGGCGTGTAACGCCGCGCGAGCGCCGCGTCGAGCTTCGCTTCGAGCAGCGGCAGCGCTTCGGCGCGCCGCCGCGGATGCCCTGCGGGATACTCGACCTCGATCCGGCCGCTGCTCGTGCCGTCGCGGAATTGCACTTCGACCGAGTTCGCGCTCGAGCGCTTGGCGGGATCGGAGAAGTCGCGCGTGTAGCGTTCGTCCTCTGCGAGCTCCATCTTCGCGCGCAGCGCGTCGATGCGCGGATCGGCGGCGAACGCGTCCGAGAAATCGTTCGGACCGATCGCACCAAAGATGAGCCCGACCGCGACGATGTACTGCACGCAGTGATCGCGGTCGGCGGCGTTACGCAGCTCGCCGCGCTTGTCCATGATGCGCATCAGCGTGCGATGGCAGCGCAGCGTGATGCGCTCGATGGCGTCGAGCCGGCCGTCCACCTGCGGGTGCAGCCGGAACGCGCACTCCGCCGCGGTCTGCCCGTGCATGCCGGCCGGCACGAGCTTGAACATCACGCGGCGTATCACGTCGTCGCCGAGCGCCGGCAACTGAAGTTCTTCGCCGCCGAAGCGCGCGGCATGAAAGCCGAGCTCGGGCGCGGAGAGCACCCACGGATAGCCGTCCTCGCCCTTCATCGCGAGGTACGCCATGCGCACCGAGTCCGCGATCGCCGCCGCGGTCGCCCAGTTCTTGCGCGTGCCGATGTTGGGCGCGTTGCGCACGACCGACAGCGTGGTCTCGATGAACGCGTTGGACGTCGCGTTGAGGATCTGGCGCTCGCTGCCGCCGAGCAGGCGCGTGCACACCGCCGCGGTCGCCACGCGCGCGAGCAGCGGCTGATCGATGCCGTGCTTGCGGAAATCGTTGAGGAGGCCGAGCGTGCCCTGGATCTCGTACGCACGCACCATCGCATCGAAGACATCGCGCATCGTCGAGGCCGGCCGACGCGAGCGTGACAGGTGGTCTGCGAGCGTGAGAATGGCGCCGACGGTATCGGAGGGATGGGTCGTCAGCGCGCCCGAAGTCGCATCGTTGTAATCGAGCCAGCGGATCGTGGCCGCCAGATCGAAAGCGGCCTTGTCGGGCTCGAGCACGTACGAGGTGCCCGGCACGCGCGAGCCGTTCGGCACGACGGTGCCGGGCACGAGAGGACCGAGGAGCCTGGTGCAGTCCGGCTGGTCGAGCGCTTCGAGCGCGCACGCGAGCGCGTCGGCGAGACACAGGCGCGCTGCGGCGATCGAATCTTCTGCGACTTCGTGGCTGTGAACGTAGCGCGCGATGTCGGCGAGAGGGCGGTCCGGTGCGTTCATAGGGGCGTGCAGTATACTTCTGCCCCCCGAGTGAGGAAATTCATGACACACAAAATCAAGCTCATCGCGGCGAGCTTTGCCGCCGCGTTCTCAGCAACCGCCGGCGCCGCCAGCGACGCCGCCCCCAACTATCCCACCAAGCCCGTCCGCTTCATCGTTCCCTTCGCCCCCGGCGCAGGCACCGACATGACCGCGCGCACCATCGCGCAGAAGCTCGGCGACAAGTTCGGCCAGCAGTTCGTCGTCGACAACCGCACCGGCGCGGGCGGCGCGATCGGCGTCGACACCGTCGCCAAGGCGGTGCCGGACGGCTACACGATCGGTCTCATCTCCGCGTCCAATTCGGTCGGCGCCGCGACCAATCCGGGCCTGCCGTACAACATGGAGCGCGATCTGCAGGGCATCTCGCAGGCCACGTCGCTGTTCTACGTGATGTACACGCACCCGTCGGTGCCGGTGAAGAGCGTCAAGGACCTGATCGCGTACGCCAAGGCGAACCCGGGCAAGCTCAACTTCGGCTCGTCGGGCAACTACACGCTCCAGCATTTCTCGGGCGAGCTCTTCAACCACATGGCCGGCGTGAAGATCACGCACGTGCCGTACAAAGGCACCGCCGCGGTCATCCCCGCGATGCTCGCCGGCGAAGTGCAGCTCGGCTTCGGCTCGCTCATCGGCACGCGCTCGATGATGGACCAGGGCAAATTGCGCGGCATCGCGATCACCGCGGGCAAACGCTCGCCTTCGATCGACCTGCCGACGATCGCCGAATCGGGCCTCAAGGGCTACGAGGTCGACCAGTGGTACGGCGTGATCGCTTCGTCCAAGGTTCCGCAGCCCATCATCCGCAAGCTCTACCAGGGCATCGCCGAAGCGCTCAAGCAGCCCGAGGTCGCGCAGCGTCTCGCGCACGACGGCTCGACGCCCGTGGCCACCACGCCCGAGCAGTTCAACGCGCACATCAAGAGCGAGATCGCGAAGTGGAAGCGGCTCGTGAAGGAAGCGAAGCTGCCGCTGCAGAACAGCTGACGCGACGTAGCGTCGCGTCATCCCGGACGCGTCGCGGCAGCGCACGCGATCCGGGATAGCCGGGATCCATTTGACCCGGCCTCAGAACCCGAGCTCGCGCCACAGCACGCTCAACCCCGATCGCACGAAACGCTCAAAGGGCGCTTCCCATCGGCCCGCGATCGTCACGTGGCCGCGCCAGCGGTGCTGTTCCCGCAACGCGCCCGGCGCCGCCGTGAGCACGACGCGGTACACCGCCCGTTCCGGATAGAGCACGCCGGCCTTCTCGCGCACCAGCACGTGCCCGCCGAAGAGGGTGGCGAGCTCGGGTTCGTCGAGCGTGCGCGCGGCGTCTTTCTCGATCTCGGCCACTTCCAGCTCGAGCACCGGACCGTCGAGCCCCTCGGCCGAGAAGAGCGCGTGGTCGCCCGCCTTGATGCGGTGGATGTCGCGCTCTTCCACGTACGTCACCACGTGCATCGGGCCCTCGCGCACGAGCCGCCCCAGCATCTCGCCTTCGCCCACCCAGTCTCCGGGCCGCAAATCGGGCTCGAGGTCGCGCAGCACGCCGGCGAACGGCGCCCGCGGTCGGTAACGCGCGGCGTCCGCGGCGATGGTCGCCTTTTCCGCGCGCGCAGTCGTGAGCTCTTCGTGGAGCACGCGCCAGTCCTTGCGCGTCTCCGCGTCGAACCCGGCCGATGCCGACTCCCAGGCGAGGCGGCTGCGCCGCGCGTCGTTCTGCTCGGTGCGCGTGCGCAGCGCGGGTGAATCGAGCGCGATCACCACGGCGCCCTCCGGTACGGTCGCACCGTCCGCATAGGGCAGCGCGCGCACACGCGCGTGCGGCGGCGCGTAGATCGCCCACTGATCCGCCGGCTCCAGCAGTCCCGAAGTGCTCACCCGCGCCGGCCAGGGCACGATGAACGCGCCGACCGCAAGCGCGCCGATGAGGACGGTGCGTCGCGTGCGCGAATTGCCGCGAAGCCGCGTCCAACGTCCGGCCCACGCTTTCAGCTCGCGCCAGACCGGAAGCACGATGAACCAGGCGATCTCCACGGCGAAGAGCACGATGCCCACCGCCTTGATGAAGAAGTGATAGACCAGCACCGCGATGCCCAGGAAGAGCACGAGCCGGTAGATCCACGTCACCCACGCGAACAGGATGAGTCCCGCGGCCTTGCGGCGAGCAAAGTGCTCGGGCGGCGGCTCGCCGAGGCCGAAGAGCGCCTCGCGCAGATGCCATCGCGCGAGCGCGAACGCGCGGGCGTGCAGGTTCGGGACCTGCAGCGCGTCGGCGAGCAGGAAGTATCCGTCGAAGCGCATGAACGGACTCGCGTTGATGAGCACCGTGGACACCCACGTCGTCGTCGAGAGCAGGAAGGCGATGGTGCGCGGCAGGCCGTCGGGCAGCCAGACCCACGCGAACGTCGCCCACACCGCGATCCCGAGCTCGGTGAGGATGCCGGCCGCGGCGACCTCGAGGCGCTGGCTGCGGCGCGTGAGCTTCCACACGTCGTTCGTGTCGGTGTACGCGACCGGCCACATCACGAGGAAAGCGACGCCCATCGTCGGCACGCGGCAACCGTAGCGCTTCGCGGTAAAGCCGTGCCCGAGCTCGTGCAGCGTCTTGACTGCGATCAGCGTCGCGCCGTACGCGACGGCCCCCTGCCAGCTCAGCAGATCGACGAGGGTCGTCGAGAACTGCTCCAGCGAGCGGTACACGCCCGCGATCCCCAGCACGCCGGCGAGCACGGTGAGCTGTAGGAAGCGCCTGCTGAAGAGGAAGCCGAGCCGCGGCGCCCAGCGGGCGAGAAACGCGTCGGGCCGCGCGAGCGGAATCCGGAAGAACAGATAGTTGTGCAGCAGCCACGTGAGATAGCCCCCGCGGCTCACGGCCACGCGTTGCGCCAGATGCGCCGCCGTGCCGGGCGGCACTTCGAGCAACTGGTTCTGCTGAAGGAATCCGGCGAATGCCTGTACGTCTTCGGCGCCGACCGCGAGCGTGGTTTCCGCCGCGACGTCCGCGGCGATCGCCGCCGGATCCTGGAGCGACCAGCGCTGCAGGATTTCGAAGCTCGCCCAGTCGAGCTGGAAGAACGCGTTGCGCACCGGATCGTGCAGCGTCCAGGTCGGCTGACCGTCGGCCTGGCGAGGGCCGGGCATGAGGTCGAGCTCCTCGCGCAGCGCGGGCAGCAGGGCGGCGGCGATCACCAGGCGAGGAACTGCCGGATGCTGGCCAGGGGCCGCCGCAGGATCCAGTAGATCAGCGGCACGCGCTCGCCGCTCAGCCGCGCGGTGCCTTTCAGGCCGACGCGGCGCTGCGTCGCGTCGTCGAGCGCGGCGCGCAGCCGGTACGCATACGTGCCGTCCGGCCGCGGGGTCGCGTCGTAGCTCAGGTAGCGCAGCTTTCCGGTGACCGGCGAGAACGGGCTCGCGGCGAGATAGAGATTCACTTCGGCGCCGGCGGCGACCGGAATCGCGTCGCCGACCGGGATCCACGCCTCGATCTCGACGTCGTGCGGATACGCGACGCGCATGATCCGCTCGCCGGTGCGCACCGGGCGGCCCACCCATTCGGTGGGATCGTCGAAGATCACGACCCCGTCCTGCGGCGCGACGACCTGCGTGCGCTTGAGCTGGCCCGCCGCGAAGTCGGCCTCCGCGCGCTTTTCCGCGATCCTGCCGACGAGCGTCGCAAGCTGGCGCTTCGCGCGTCCGTCGGTGAGCGCGAGCTGCTCGGCCTGTCGATACTCGGTCTGCGCGGTCGCGAGCTCCTGACGCACGACGTCGAGACGGCTCGCGATCGGCGCGGTGTCGAAGCTGAAGAGCGGCTGTCCGGTCTTCACCGTGTCGTTCGGCCGCACGTGGAACTCGCCGATCACGCCGTCGAGCGGCGCACGGATCACCGCGGGATGGGCGGGCACGAGCTCGCCCGAAGCGAGCACCGTGAGATGCACGGGCACGGCGAGGAGCGCGAGCGCGACGAGCGCCGCGTAGACCGCGCGGCGCCGCCACCATCTGCGCTGCGCGTCGCGCCGCCCTGCAAACCAGGCCCTCGGCTTGCACAGCGCGAGCCATGCGTGCCGCCAGGCATGCATCCATTCGTCGAGCAGCGCGAGCGCTTCACGGCCGAAGCGCGCGTCGCCTGCGAGCAGCAGACCGCCCGCGCGCGACGCCGGATGTTTTTCGCTCGCCGGCAGCGGCACCCAGACGGCTTCGCCCGGCAGCCATTCCTTCCATTCGGCGGCGAGCTCGTCCGGCAGGTCGGCGGCGCCCACGCGATGCGCTTCGCCGGCGGCGCGCGCGGACAAGGCCTTGCAGACCTTGTTCAGCCACTGGGCGTACGGCGCGTTGCTCTCCGGCTGCACGACGCCGGAAAGCGCCTTGACCCCGCCGCCGTCCATCCAGAGCGCCGCCTGGCGATAGGGAACGAGCAGGCGCGTGTCGTTGACCGCGAGGAACGCGAGCTCTTCGGTGCTGCCCGCGGCGCGCGCACGCTTGGCGAGCTCGAGAAGGACGACGAACGGCGTAGGGACGGGCGGCACGACCGTGGTCGCCGCTGCGGCGCCCTGCCCCTCGCTCATGCGTCGTTACGCTGCGCGGCCTGTGCGGCGCGCGAGAGCGCCATCAGCCGCTCCGAGAGCCCGAGAGGGCGCGCGGCCATCTGCAACTGCTCGGTGAAGCCCTTGCGACCTTCGAGGCCCGATTGCGGGCCGCGCTGCTGTTGCGGGCCCTGCCGCTCGTCCACGTCGACCTTGAAGCGCAGCACCGCTTCGTGTCCTTCGCTGTCGCGAGCGACCACGCGCACGTTCAGCACCTGGTCCATCCCCGCCGGCGGCGTCACCTTGAAGGTGCCCGTCGCCGGATCGAACACGATCCACGCCGGCAGCGGCCGGCCGTCGGCGAGCGTCGCGCTGAGTTGTACGGCTGCGTTCGGATTCGTGCTCGCGAAGGCGTCCGCGGGAACGCGGAAGGTGCTCTCTCCGCGCGCGGTGATATCCACATCCGGCATACCGCGCGCCACCACGAGTCCTTCGCCCTGCGCGCTGCCCGGAGTCACCGTCGCCACGCGAAATGCGTCGGGCGCAGGCGGCGGGGGCGTCTCGGTGTGTATCAGCGCGGTCTCGAGCCCGAACGTCGGCAGGCCGACCTCCGCCGTGCGCGGGAGGAAGGCGGTCGGGGCCGGCGCGGTCACGGGCGGCGGCTCAGGCACCGGCGGCGGAGCGGCCGGCGGTGCGGGCGGCGGCGGCGTTTCCACCGGCAGCACCGGCGGCGGCACGAAGAGCGTGGCGCCGGTGGGCGCACTCGCCACGCTTTCAGCGGTGCCGCGCGCATCGGTGTACGACGCGACGACGCGCAGCGTCTTGCCGATCAGCGTCTGGTCGACCAGCAGCGTCGACGCCGTGGCGCCGGCGATGTTCGTCCAACTGCTGCCGAGCGTCGACTGCCACTGGAACGACACCGCGCCGAGGCCGTCGTCGTCGGCGAGGGTGTGGCTCGCCGTGAGCGTGTTGCCCACCAGCGTCTCGCCCGCGATCGTCACTTCACCCGTCGGCGCGTCGTTGGTGTTGGCGACCGTCACGTCGAAGGTCGTGCTCGCCTGTGCGCCGCCCGTGTCGGTCACCGTCACTCTGACCGAGTAGCGGCCGACATCGCCGTTGGCGGGCGTGCCCGAGAAAGTGCCCGTCGCGCCGTCGAAGGCAAGCCACGCGGGTAACGGCGACCCGTCGGCGAGCGCAGCCGTCCAGGTGAGGACCTCGCCCGTGTCCACGTCCGCGAACGTGTTCGCAGGCACGGTGAAACCGAAGGCTGCGTCTTCGGCGGCCCTCTGGTCGGCGGTCGCGTTGGCGAGCGTCGGCGCGTCGTTCATCGCCGTCACGTTCAGCGCGATCGTGCCGTCGGCTGGGCCGGTGCCCGCCGCATCGCGGATGCGCGTCGCGATCGTGACGTTCCGATCCAGGTTCGCCGCCGGAACGAAAGCGACCGCGGCCAGCGCTGCGTTCACGTCCGCGACCGAGCCGCTCACCGTCCACAGGCCGGTGGCCGCGTCGTAGCCCGAAGCGGCCGCACCGAAAGTACCGGTGCTCAGCGCGCCGGCCACAGGCTTGCTCAGCGCGAGCGCCGCGGTGATCGTCTCGCCGGCATCGACGTCGCCCACGACGATGTCGCCCAGCGCGACGCTCGCCGCGTCTTCGGTATACGTCACCGTCTGCGTGAGGTTCGTCGCCGCCGGTGCGTCGTTCACCGCCGTGACGTCCAGCGCGATCGCGCCGTCGGCAGGCCCTGCGCCGGACGCATCGCGAACGCGCGTCGTGACGGTGACGTTCTGCGCCCAGTTCGCCGCCGGCGTGAAGGCCACCGCGGCGAGCGCGGCGTTCACATCGGTCGTCGAGCCCGAGACGCTCCACACGCCGGTTCCCGCGTCGTAGGTCGACGTGGCAGCGCCGAAGGTGCCCGTGGTGAGCGCCCCCGCAGCCGCGCTGCTCAGGGTCAGCGTCGCGGTGATCGTGTCGCCGGTGTCGACATCGCTCACGACGATGTCGCCGAGCGCGACGCTGCCCGCGTCCTCGGTATAGGTCGCCGTCTGCGTGAGGTTCGTCGCGGACGGCGCGTCGTTCACCGGCGTGACGTCGAGCGCGATGACACCGTCGGCCGGACCGCTGTTCGCCGCGTCGCGGATGCGCGTCGCGATCGTGACGTCCTGGTCTCCATTCGCCGTCGGAGTAAAGCTCACCGCAGCCAGCGCCGCGTTGACGTCGCTCACCGAACCCGTCACCGTCCATACCGCGGTCCCGGCGTCGTAGACGGACGTCGCCGAACCGAACGTGCCGGTGCTCAACGTTCCCGCGGTTGGGCTGCTCAGCGTCAGCGTCGCAGTGATCGTCTCTCCGGTATCGACGTCGCTCACCACGATGTCGCCGAGCGCGACGCTCGCCGCGTCTTCGGTATACGTCACCGTCTGCGTGAGGTTCGTCGCCGTCGGTGCGTCGTTCACCGCCGTGACGTCGAGGGTGATGACACCGTCGGCCGGACCGCTGTTCGCCGCGTCGCGGATGCGCGTCGCGATCGTGACGTCCTGGTCCAGGTTCGTGGCCGGCGTGAAAGACACCGCTGCAAGCGCCGCGTTGACGTCGCTCGTCGAGCCCGTCACCGTCCATACTCCGGTCCCGGCGTCGTAGGCGGACGTCGCCGCACCGAACGTGCCGGTGCTCAGGCTTCCTGCGGCCGGATTGCTCAATGTCAGCGTGGCGGTGATCGTCTCGCCCGCGTCGACGTCGCTCGCGACGATGTCACCGAGCGCGACGCTGCCGACCGGATCTTCGGCATACGTCACCGTCTGCGTGAGATTCGTCGCCGTCGGCGCATCGTTCACCGCGGTGACGTTGACGGTCGAGGTCGCCTGGTCGGTGATGCCGCCGGCGTCCGTCACGGTGATCGCGACCGTGCGAGGCGTCGTAACGGGCGCCTGGCTGGTGTCGAGATACACCATCGATCGCAGCACGCCTTGATACACGCCGGGACTGGCCGTACCGCTCAGCGTGTAGGTGCGGGTGGCGCTGTCGTAGCTCCCCGTCAGCCCGAGCGAGGCGAGCGACGCACCGCCGTTCAGGGCGTCGCTGTAGGCGATGCTCTCCGAGGCGCCGTCGGGCGTGGCGCCGAGAACGACGGTCATGCCCGCAATGTTGCCGTCGTCGGTCAACGTCGCATCGCTGGTCGCGATGCGCACTGCGCCGCCGTCCTCGACGAACGTCGTGGCGTTGTCGGTCCCGCCGGTCGCGCCGTTGGCGTCGATCGTCGGCGGCAGGTTTACGTTGTTCGCGGTGACACCGTTGCCGGTGGTATCCGCCACCACGACCGCGGCATCGGCGCCGGCAGCCCAATCCTCGGCTGCAGCGAGGTTGTAGGTCGTGCCGCCGGTCGAGCTCGTGCCGCCCTTGTTGACGATCTGGTTCACCGATGCGCGGTCCGTCGCGCTCAACGTCAGCGTAAAGCTCGTGCCCGACGTGATCTCGACGTTCGCCGTGTCGGTGAGCGTATAGGTGGCGCCGCCTTCGCCCGTGAAGGTGAATCGGTTGGCGACGATGTCGTTGGTCGCGCCGCTGAGCGAGAGGAAGCCTGCGCCGGTGACGACCACCGCGCCGGTGACCGCGTCGTACGTGGCGCTCGCGAGCGTCGGCACCGCGACGTTGCTCGCGGTGACGCCGTTGCCGCTCGTATCCGCGACGACCACGGCGGCATCGGCGCCGGCCGCCCAGTCTTCGGCTGCAGCGAGGTTGTAGGTCGTGCCGCCGGTGGAGCTCGCGCCGTTCCTGTTGACGATCGTGTTGATCGCGGCGCGGTCGGCCGCGCTCAGGGCCAGCGTAAAGCTCGTGCCCGAGGTGATCTCGACGTCGGCGGTGTCGGTGAGCGTATACGTCGCGCCGCCTTCGCCGGTGAGGGTGAACTTGCTCGCGACGATGTCGTTGGTCGCACCGCTGAGCGAGAGGAAGCCTGTGCCGGTGACGACCACCGCGCCGGTGTTCGCGTCGTAAGCAGCGCTGGTGATGCTCGGCACCGCGACGTTGCTCACCGTGATGCCGTTGCCGGTCGTGTCGGCCACGACGACGGCCGCATCGGCGCCGGCCGCCCAGTCCTCGGCGGCGGACAGGTTGTAAGTGGTGCCTCCGGTCGAACTGATGCCGTTCTTGTTGACGAGCGCGTCGATGCCGGCCTTGTCGGTCGCGCTCAGGATCAGTGTGAAGCGGGTGCCGGAAGTGATCTCCACGTTGGCGGTATCGGTGAGCGTATACGTGGCGCCGCCCTCGCCGGTGAGGGTGAACTTGTTGGCGACGACGTCGTTGGTGGCGCCGTTCAGCGACAGGAAGCCGGTGCCGGTGACGGTCAGCGCGCCGGTGCCGGAGTCGTAGGTCGCGCTCGTGATGCCTGGCACCGCGACATTGCTGACGGTGATGCCGTTGCCGGTCGTATCCGCGACGACCACCGCGGCGTCGGCGCCGGCTGCCCAGTCTTCTGCGGCGGCGAGGTTGTACGTGGTACCGCCGGTGGAGCTCGTGCCGTTCTTGTTGACGATCGCGTGAATGCCGGCCTGGTCGGTCGCGCTCAGGTTCAGCGTGAAGCTCGTGCCCGAGGTGATCTCGACGTCGGCGGTATCGGTGAGCGTATAGGTCGCGCCGCCTTCGCCGGTGAGCGTGAACTTGTTGGCGACGACGTCGTTGGTGGCGCCGTTCAGCGAAAGGAAGCCGGTGCCGGTGACGAGCAACGCACCGGTGTTGGCGTCGTAAGTGGCGCTGGTGATGCTCGGCACCGCAACGTTGCTGACGGTGATGCCGTTGCCGGTCGTATCCGCGACGACCACCGCGGCGTCGGCGCCGGCCGCCCAGTCTTCGGCAGCCGCCAGGTTGTAGGTCGTGCCGCTGGTGGAGCTCGTGCCGTTCTTGTTGACGATCGCGCGAATGCCGGCCTGGTCGGTCGCGCTCAGGTTCAGCGTGAAGCTCGTGCCCGAGGTGATCTCGACGTTGGCGGTGTCGGTCAGCGTATACGTCGCCCCGCCCTCGCCGGTAAGGGTGACTTTGTTGGCGACGATGTCGTTCGTCGCTCCGTTCAGTGCGAGGAAGCCGGTGCCTGTGACGGCCAGCGCGCCTGTGTTGGCGTCGTACGTCGCATTGGTAATGGCGGGCACCGCGACATTGCTGACGGTGATGCCGTTGCCGGTGGTGTCGGCCACCACGACGGCGGCATTGGCGCCGGCCGCCCAGTCTTCGGCAGCCGCCACGTTGTAAGTCGTGCCGCTCGTCGAGCTGGTGCCGTTCTTGTTGACGAACGCGTTGACGCCCGCTTTGTCCGCGGCACTCAACGTCAGCGTGAACGCAGTGCCGGAGGTGAGCTCCACGTTGGCGGTATCGGTCAGCGTATAGGTCGCGCCGCCCTCGCCCGTCAGGGTGAACTTGTTGGCGACGATGTCGTTGGTCGCACCGCTCAACGACAGGAAGCCGGTGCCGGTGACGACCAGAGCGCCCGTGTTGGCGTCGTAGGTGGCGCTGGTGATCGCCGGCACGGCGACATTGCTGACGGTGATGCCGTTGCCGGTGGTGTCCGCGACGACCACGGCGGCGTCGGCGCCGGCAGCCCAGTCCTCGCCGGCGGCCAGGTTGTAGGTCGTGCCGCCGGTGGAGCTCGTGCCGTTCTTGTTGACGATTCCGTCGATGCCGGCCTTGTCGGTCGCGCTCAGCGTCAGCGTAAAGCTCGTGCCCGACGTGATCTCGACGTTGGCGGTGTCGGTCAGCGTATACGTCGCGCCGCCTTCGCCGGTGAGGGTGAACTTGTTCGCGACGATGTCGTTCGTCGCACCGTTCAATCGCAGGAAGCCAGTACCGGTGACCGCCAGCGCACCCGTGTTCGCGTCGTAGGTGGCGCTGGTGATCGCGGGCACGGCCACGTTGCTCACGGTGATGCCGTTGCCGGTGGTGTCCGCGACGATCACCGCCGCATCGGCGCCGGCGGCCCAATCTTCCGCAGCGGCCACGTTGTAAGTGGTGCCGCCGGTGGAGCTCGTGCCGTTCTTGTTGACGATCGCGCTGACGCCGGCCTTGTCGGTCCCGCTCAGCGTCAGCGTGAAGCTCGTGCCGGAGGTGATCTCGATGTTGGCCGTGTCGGTCAGCGTATACGTCGCGCCGCCTTCGCCGGTGAGCGTGAACTTGTTCGCGACGACATCGTTGGTCGCGCCGCTCGACGACAGGAAACCGGTCCCCGTGACGGTCAGCGCTCCCGTGACGACATCGTAGGTGGCGCTGGTGATCGCAGGCACGGCCACGTTGCTCACCGTGATGCCGTTGCCGGTCGTGTCGGCGACGATCACCGCAGCGTTCGCGCCGGCCGCCCAGTCTTCGGCGGCGGCCAGGTTATACGTGGTGCCGCCGGTCGAGCTCGTGCCGTTCTTGTTGACGATCTGGTTGATGCCCGCCTTATCCGTGGCGCTCAGCGTGAGCGTGAAGCTCGTCCCCGACGTGATCTCGACGTTCGACGTGTCCGTCAGCGTGTACGTGACACCGCCCTCTCCGGTCAGCGTGAACTTGTTGGCGACGACATCGTTGGTCGCGCCGCTCAACGAGAGGAAGCCGGTACCGGTGACGATCAGCGCGCCGGCATTGGCGTCGTAAGCTGCGCTGGTGATCGCGGGCACCGCGACATTGCTGACGGTGATGCCGTTGCCTGTGGTGTCCGCGACGACCACAGCCGCATCGGCGCCCGCGGCCCAGTCTTCGGCTGCGGCTACGTTGTACGTCGTGCCGCCGGTCGAGCTCGTGCCGTTCTTGTTGACGATCGCGTTGATGCCGGCCTTGTCGGTCGCGCTCAACACGAGCGTGAAGCTGCCACCCGACGTGATCTCGACGTTGGACGTGTCGGTCAGCGTGTAGGTTGCGCCCCCTTCGCCAGTGAGCGTGAACTTGTTGGCGACGATGTCGTTCGTGGCACCGTTCAATCGCAGGAAGCCGGTGCCGGTGACGCTCAGCGCGCCCGTGACGGCGTCGTAGGTGGCGCTGGTGATCGCCGGTACGGCCACATTGCTCACCGTGATGCCGTTGCCGGTGGTGTCGACCACCGCGACGGCGGCATCGGCGCCGGCCGCCCAGTCTTCCGCCGCAGCCACGTTGTAGGTGGTGCCGCCGGTGGAGCTCGTGCCGTTCTTGTTGACGATCGAATTGATGCCCGCCTTGTCGGTCGCGCTCAGGGTCAGCGTGAAGCTGGTGCCGGAGGTGATCTCGACGTTGGACGTATCCGTCAGCGTGTAGGTGCTGCCGCCTTCGCCGGTCAGCGTGAACTTGTTGGCGACGATGTCGTTGGTGGCACCGTTCAACCGCAGGAAGCCGGTGCCGGCGACGACCAGCGCACCGGTGTTCGCGTTGTAGGTGGCGCTGGTGATGCTCGGCACCGCAACGTTGCTGACGGTGATGCCGTTGCCGGTCGTGTCCGCAACCACCACGGCCGCATCGGCGCCCGCCGCCCAGTCCTCTGCTGCAGCCAGGTTGTAAGTGGTGCCGCTGGTCGAGCTCGTGCCGTTCTTGTTGACGAGCGCGTTGACGCCCGCCTTGTCGGTCGCGCTCAGGCTCAGCGTGAAGGCGGTGCCGGAGGTGATCTCGACGTTCGACGTATCCGTCAGCGTGTAGGTGCTGCCGCCTTCGCCGGTCAGCGTGAACTTGTTGGCGACGATGTCGTTGGTCGCGCCGTTCAGCGACAGGAAGCCGGTGCCGGTGACGACCACTGCGCCGGTGCTCGCGTTGTACGTAGCGCTGAAGATCGTCGGTACCGCAACGTTGCTGACGGTGACGCCGTTGCCCGTCGTATCCGCGACGACCACGGCGGCGTCCGCACCCGCGGCCCAGTCTTCCGCCGCAGCCACGTTGTAGGTGGTGCCGCCGGTGGAGCTCGTGCCGTTCTTGTTGACGATCGCGTTGACGCCGGCCTTGTCGGTCGCGCTCAGGCTCAGCGTGAAGCTGGTGCCGGAGGTGATCTCGACGTTGGACGTATCCGTCAGCGTGTAGGTGCTGCCACCTTCGCCGGTCAGCGTGAACTTGTTGGCGACGATGTCATTGGTCGCACCGCTCGCCGACAGGAAGCCGGTGCCGCTGACGACCAGTGCGCCGGTGCTGGCGTTGTAGGTGGCGCTGGTGATTGCAGGCACGGCCACGTTGCTCACTGTGATGCCGTTGCCGGTGGTGTCCGCGACAACTACGGCGGCATCGGCCCCCGCCGCCCAATCTTCCGCCGCAGCGACGTTGTACGTGGTGCCGCCGGTCGAGCTGGTGCCGTTCTTGTTGACGAGCGCGCTGATGCCCGCCTTGTCGGTGGCGCTCAGTGTCAGCGTGAAGCTGGTGCCGGAGGTGATCTCGACGTTCGAGGTATCGGTCAGCGTGTAGGTCGCGCCGCCTTCGCCGGTGAAGGTGAACTTGTTGGCGACGATGTCGCTGTCACCCGCTATGCGGAGGAAGCCGGTGCCGGTGACGACCAGCGCACCGGTGTTGGCGTCGTAAGTCGCGCTCGTGATGGCGGGAACGGGCACGTTGCTCACCGTTACGCCGTTCGTGGCGTCGGACGTATCGGTGTTGTTGATGACGCTGTTCCAGTCGTCCGCCGCCGCCAGGTTGTACGTCGTGCCGTTGACCGATTCGCTGCCGTTGATGTTGAACATCGTCTCGACCTGCCCGCGGTCGGCGGCGTTCAGCGTCACGGAGAACGACGTGGCGCTGGTGACCTCGACGTTCGAGGAAGTCAGCGTGTAAGTCATGCCGCCTTCACCGGTGAGCGTCAGTTTCGAGACGGTGATGTCGTTGTTCGCGCCGACCGTGCCGACGAGATTCGTGCCGGTCACGGCGAGCACGTGCGTGCTCGAATCGTACGTGGCCGAGGTGATGGCGGGCGACGACACGTTGCTGACGGTGATGCCGTTGCCGGTCGTATCCGCCGGGGCATTGGCCGTCACGTCCCAGCCGGAGGCGGCTGACACGTTGTAAGTGGTCGCGCCGACCGAGGACGCGCCGTTCTTGTTGAGCAGGCCGTTGACGGCGAGCCGGTCGGCCGCGTTGAGCGTCACGGAGAATGCGGTGCTGCTGCTGGTGGTGACGTTGCTCGAGGTCAGCGTGTACGTGCTGCCGCCCTGGCCCGTCAGCGTGAGCTTGCCGACATTGATGGTGCCGCCGTTGGTCATGTCGCTGCCCGTGACCGCCAGCGTGCCGGTGCTTGCGTCATACGTGGCGCTGGTGACGGCAGGCGGCAGGACCGCCGTGGAGATGTCGATGTTGTCGATCGAGAGCTTCGGCCCAGAGCCGCTGTTCTTGGTGAAACGGATGGTGTCGATGTTCTGCCAGCTCGTATCGAAGGTCAGCACGCCGCCCACGGCGGCGGCGTTTTTCGCGTACGTGATCGACCCGCTCGAGTCCGAGGCGGCCAGATTGATCGTGTCGCTGGCAACCGCGGTGGTGCCGCTGCCGCCGTCGTAGCCGGTGATGGTGAAGGTGTCCGACCATCCGGAGCTAAATGACTCGACCGCCAGCGACACGAGCTTGAAGTTGTAGATCGGCGCGGATGAGTGGATCTCGATATACGTGCCGGTGGTCGAGTCGTCGGGGTTCATGACGATGAGGTTGCCGGTGCCCACCGTCAGGCCGAACACCCCCTTGTCGGAGATGTAGCTTTTCATGCCGCCGTCGCCTTCGTAGACGAAACCGCCCAGCGTGCGCGGCGTGGCGACCGTGGCGCCGTCGCCGGCATAAGCCGTGAAGTTCTCGTCCGCGGGCGCAACGAGGGCGGTGTTGAGCGTGCCGCCGTTGTTGTAGATCCTGGCGCTTGCGGCGCCCGTTGCGCCGTTCGTTCCGCCTCCGCCACCCCGGGCGGAGCCGCCATAGCCGCCTCCTGCCGCGTTGCCGGTCATGGCGGAATACGCGGCCGCGGTCATGTGGACCTTCCCCGATGCCGTATTCCAGATGCCACCCGCTGCGATGCCCCCGGCGCCGCCGTTGGTTCCACCGCCGCCGCCGCCGGCTGCAGCACCGTTGTTGGCGATGGTCGAGGAGCCGAGCACGAACATCGTGCCGGCGTTGTAGATGCCGCCTGCGGCGTTGCCGCCCGCGGAGCCGGTATATATCCAGCCCGATCCGCCGCCGCCGCCGCCGATCGTGGTACCGCCCACGGTCGCGGTGCCGCCCGCGCCGCCGTTCGCGTAACCGCCGCCGCTGCCGCCCGCGCCGCCGCCGGTACTCCTGCCGCCGCGGCCGGCGAAGGTGATGCCGTTGTATGACCCCCCGTTTCCGCCGCTGCCGCTGCCGCCTGCCTGGCCTGTATAGGTATGAGAACCGGAGCCGGTCGTTCCGCCGCTCGCCCCGCCGATGCTGCCCACGCCGCCGCCGCCCCCGCCGCCGCCGCCGCCATAGGCGCTGGTGGCCAGCGAGCCGCCGCCGCCGGTCGCGTAGTTGTTGGCGACCGTCGTATCCAGGAGCGTCAGCGTGCCGGCGTTGCTGATCCCGGCGCCGAACGACGACCCGCCCGCCAGGCCTTTGTTTGCGCCTGCCCCGGACAGCAAGCCGTGCTGGATGGTGAGGCCGTCCAAAGTGACGGTGCCGGCAGTGATATTCACCACACGGCTGAGGTAACCGGCGTCGATCGTGACGTCCGGAGTGCCGTTGTTGTCGAGGTCCCCGTCGATCGTGAGGTTCTTGGCGATCGCGAGCTCACCCGAGGTGAGCGAGATGGTCATGCCCGTATTGAACGTGATCGTGTCGCCGCTGGTGGCGCTGGTGATCGCGCTGCGCAGCGTGCCCGCGCCGCTGTCCGCATTGCTGGTGACGGTGATCGTCGCCAGGTCGTGCGCATACGCCGCCTCGGACACCGCCGACAGTACGGGCGCCGACTCGATCTGCCCGGTCGCGATCTCCAGGGTCCAGTCGCTGCCGGCGCCGGTACGATCGTTCGAGGCCGCGACGTCGCGCGCGGTCAACGCGGCGAGCGTATCGACGAAAGCCATGCCCCGGTCGCCTGCCGCGGTGTTGCAGGCGTACAGCAGGATGTCACCGCCCTGGTCGAGACCGCTGCCGATCTTCTGCAGCTCGGCGGCGTGCTGCTGGAGATTCTCGGCGGACAGATAGGTATTGCCCAGCCACAGGTCGCCGGCATTGCCGTGCGCGACGATCTGCGCCGACGAGGCGCCGGGATGCGCCGCGAGGTAATCGGCGATCTGCCGCAGGCCGTCCGCTTTGCCGTCGAGATACACGATCTCGGTGCCCGGCGCAGCGTCGCGCGTGAGCGCGGCCGCATCTTCCACGCGCGCATCGACGAACAGCACGTTGCGGGCGCCGCTGTCCGCGTCCGCGGCGGGCGGCGCGATCGCGTGGGATTCGGGCTGGGGAGCCTGCGCGGCGTGCTGCTCCGCCGCGGCGGCAGCGGCTGCGCTCGCCGCCGCATCGACCGCCGTCGCCACCGCAGCCGCGTCGTACATGATCCGCTGCTCGAGCGCGAGCGGCCGCACCGCGGAGCGCACGATCCGCCGCGCCGGAGCCGGTGCGCCTGCGCGTCGCGGAGCGCTCGCCCGCTTGCCGCGCGCGCGCACGTTCTCGGCAACCGCCACGAATGCGCGGCTCACTTCGTTCCAGATCGAGCGATAGATGCGGTTCATAGTCAGGGATTCCCGTTCTTCCTGGGCTGCGCGCGGATCACGTTCGCCGCGCTGCCGGCGCCGTCCTTCCAGAACGACAGCCCGGCGTACTGCTCGAACAGATCCGGCGGCAGGATCGTGCGGCGCGCTTCCACGCTCACCTTGCGCCGCACGCGATGCAGGCCGGAGAGGCCGAGCGCCTCGTCGAACTCCGGCGCGTCGTACTCGACGTTCTCGAAATCGTGCTCGAACCACGGCTCGCCGATGAAGTCGTACACGAGCCGCATGACGCGCTCCGGCGCCTGCGTGAGCAGCTCGTACTCGACGACGAGCATCGAGCCCGCATGCTCGCCGTAATAGGCTTCCTTGAGCGCCGACCACGCGAATCCGACCAGGCGGTTGCGCTGCGCCAGCGTGTCGACGCGGCTCGCGACGGTATTGCGCTCGTTGTCGTCGGCGAAGAGCTTGGTGTTCTCGTACGGATTGGCGCGATACAGGCGCTCGATGCTGTCCATGACCCACGCCACGTTGCGCACGCACGCGATCACCTTCGCCTGCGGAAAGAGGTCGAGCAATGCCGGCATCCGCGCGCACCACAGGCGGTTGGTGTCGAAGACGACGTCCTTGCCCGCCTTGTCGGCGTAGTAGCTCTCGAAGACGCCGTGCAGCAGGCGGCGCCGCTGCTCGCGGTCGATCACGCCGCCGAACTCGCTGCCCGCGCTGAACTGCTGCAGCATCGAGGAGAAGATCGACCCGACCGGGCTGGTCATGCCGGCGTGAAAGCGCGGATTCTGGAGCAGCAGCGCCCCGAGCAGCGTCGAGCCGGCGCGCGGCAGGCCTGCGATGAAGTGATAGGTTTTCAAGCGGGCCTGCGCGGTCAGCGGCCCGCGCGCGGCGGCGCCATCAGCACCCGGCCGCTCATGCCGGCCACGAGCTCGCTGAAACGGCCGTCGACGACCGCGGAGAGCTTGATCGACTGACTCACCGGATCCACGCGCGCGCCGATGCGGCGCACGCGCGCGGGATAGGTCTTGCCGGTCTCGTCGATCGACACCCTGAAGGCGTGCCCCGGCTTCACCCACGCGAGCCAGCGGCTGGGCACGATGAATTCCAGCTCGAGCTCCGAATCGTCGAGGATCTCGAGCAGCGCCTGACCGGGCTGCACGTACTGCTGCTCGCGCACCTTCTGCTCGGCCACGCGGCCGGCGAACGGCGCGTGTGCCGCACATTTCGACATGACCGCCTGGCCGCTGGCGACTTCGGCGCGCGCTTTCTCCGCTTCGGCCGCGGACACGTCGAGCTCCACGGCCCCGACCGAGTTGAGCTCGCGCAGGCGCTTGTTCGCGCTCCACACCTTCTCGGCGGCGACGAGCGTGGCCCGCGCCTTGTCGAGCTGCGCCTGCTGCATGGTGCAATCGAAGCTGACGAGCGTGTCGCCCGCGCTGAAGCGGCCGCCTTCGGGCACCGGGATCCGATTCACCTTGGCGCCGATCTCGGCGGCGAGCGTGGTGTAGCGGCGCGGCGTGAGCTGCGCGCGGATCTCGCGCGCGTCGAGCGCAGCCGCCGCGGGCGCGCCCGCCGCACGTTCGGCATCGCCGGCCGCTACCGCCGCACCGGCGGCGAGGCCGAGGCTGACGAATACGAGGCTCGCGCCGCGTGCGGCGTGCCGCCGGAGGGCTGCGCGCAGCGCATGGCGACCGCTTTCCATGGCGCTACCGCTGCGCGGGTTTGGTCGATGCGGGCACGATCGGCAGCCGGCCCGACTTCCAGTCGTTCATCGATCGCGCCACCGCGGCGGTGAGCTGCTTCAACGGCAGGGCATCGCTGCCGTTCACCGCGGGCTCCAGCCCGAGCGTCGCCTGCAGCCGCGAGGCCGCGGCCTGCGCGTTGGACAGCGCCTGATAGCGCCGCAGTGACGACAGGATGGAGGCGGTGTCCTGCGACACGCGCTCGAGCTTGGTCTGGCGCGCCGCCTGCTCCTGGTTCGCCACCTGCTCGGCGATGCGCGCATCGACCCCGGCGATGACGTTCGCGCGCTCGTACTGCCGCACCGCGTTGGAGAACTGGAGCCGCGCGATGTGCAGCTGCGCCAGCACCGCCATCTGCGCCGCGAGGCGCTTCTGGTCGGCGAGCGCGACGCCCGCGTCGGCGAGCCGCATCTGCGCCGGCGCGGCCACGAGGTTCAGCAGGTTGAACGAGGTCTGGATGCCCGCCTCGCGCCAGTGGTCGTTGATGAGGAAGCGATCGTCGCTCGTCTTTCCGCCATAGTTGAAGGAGAGCCCCGGAAACAGCCGCAGCAGCACCCGCCGCGTCTCCTCCCGCGCGATGCGCGCGTTGTACATGCTCTCCCGCAGCTCGGGGTTGAGCATGAGCGCGTGCTCTTCCATCTGCTCCACCGGAACCTCGAGCCACGCGGTGCCGATGCTCGTGTCCGGCGCGACGACTTCGATGCGCTGAGCGAGCGGCAGGTTGGTGAGCGCGGCCAGCTCCACCCGCGCGGTCGACAGCTCCTGGCGCACGAGCTCCAGCAGGCGCAGGTTCTCGAGGAGCTGCCGCTGGTAGCGCAGAGGCTCGAGCGGCGGGCGCAGCCTTTCGTTCTCCGCCTTGCGCGCGTCGGCGAGCGCGCCCTCGGCCTCGGCGACGACGCGGCGCACTTCTTCGCCGAGCTTGTCCGCGGCCACGACGCGCCAGTACGCCGTGCGCACGTCCTGGATGAGCGTATTCACCGCGCGGCGCCGGCGCTCCGCCGCCACGAGCACGCGATCGGCGTTCTGCCGCGCCGCGTAATAGCTTTGACCGAAATCGAGCAGGCTCCACGTGAACTCGAGCCCCGTCGTGATCGCCGTACGGTCGGTGGAGATGAACGGATTCGCGAGCGCCGGCGCGCCGGTGACCGAATCCTCGCTGCGCGTGATGAGCTCCTTGTCGCGGTAACGGTATCCCGCGGAGGCCACGAGCTTCGGCAGCATGTCGAACTTGCCCGCCTCGAACGTACCGGCCGCGACCGCTTCCTCCATCGCTTTCAGCCGCCGCTCGGCGTTGTACTTGATCGTGCGCGCGATCGCCTCTTCGAGCGTGAGGGGGCCTTGCAGCGGCTCCACGTCGGCGGCGGCGCGCGCCTTGTCCGCACGTGCCGTCGCCAGCACGTCGCGCGGGGCCAGCGCGTGAGGCTCGAGTGAAGAACACCCTGCGAGGGCGACGATCGCCGCCGCCACGCCGTATCGAATGATTGTGCCGCCGGCCGCGCGCCGGCGCGCGCGGTACCTTCGAGCTGCTGCCTGCAATATCGTCTCCTCTTCTTCTTTTTATCGATCAGCCCGCGGGCGGACATCGAACGGGGCGATGCGCAGTCCGTGCGCCATGACGCTGGAATGAATGCGCGCGGAGATTACACAGGAAGGCCGTGCACTTCAACAGAAAGACACCTGCACGCACTCACGACTTACGCCGATAGTGCCATGGTTTGCAGGCGCATCTGTAGACGAATTGTGAAGATCGACGCGGATTCCGTACTCGAGTCCACACTTCGCGATGCATCGACGCCATATGTGCGCAGCAGAGCGCACAAACGTTCTACGCGCCGCCGCGAATATATCCTGTGGAGGATACGATCCGACGCGCAGCGGGCGTTGGGTTCGGCGATGTCGGATGGAGCCGCGCGCGGTTATGATCGGGCGCTCACACGATCCGGACCCGTATGAAACACGCACTCCTCGCACTCACCGCCGCGCTCGGCGCGGCTCCGCTGCACGCCGCCCAGAGCGACGCCTATCCCTCGAAGCCCGTCCGCATCATCGTCGCCTTCGCGCCGGGCGGGAACATCGACATCACCGCCCGCACGATCGCGCCGTCCCTGAGCGAATTCCTCGGCCAGACGGTGATCGTCGACAACCGCGGAGGCGCCGGCGGGCGCATCGGCTCGACGCTCGCGGCGAAATCGCCGCCCGACGGCTACACCATGCTGCTCGGCGCGAGCGGCACGCTCGCGGTGCAGCCGGCTTTCCACGACGACCTCGAGTACCAGCCGTTCCGCGATTTCGTCTTCACGTCGCTGATCTCGATCGTGCCGGGCGTGCTCGTCGTGCATCCGTCGGTGCCCGCTAAGACCGTCAAGGACGTGATCGCGATCGCGAAAGCCAGGCCCGGCTCGCTGCTCATGGGCTCGGCGGGCGTGGGCTCGAACGTGCATCTGACCGGCGAGCTCTTCCAGTCGATGGCGAAGATCAAGTTCACCCACGTGCCGTTCAAGGGCAGCGGCGCCGCGCTCGTCGATCTCGTCGGCGGCCAGGTGCACCTGATGTTCGACCAGATCAGCTCGGGCGCTCACCACATCAGGGCCGGCAAGCTGCGGCCGATCGCGGTGACGACGCTGACCCGCTCCAAGTTCCTGCCCGACACGCCGACCATCGACGAATCGGGTCTCAAGGGCTTCGAATCGTCGACCTACACTACGCTCGCGATCCCCGCGGCGACGCCGAAAGACGCAGTACAGAAGCTGCGCGACGGCGTCTTGAAAGCTGTCGCCCAGCCGAAAGTGCGCGAAGCGTTCGAGAAGCTCGGCGCCGAAGTGGTGAAGAGCACGCCCGACGACCTCGTCGCGCGGCTCAAGGCGGATCACGCGAAGTGGGTGCGGATCCGCAAGGAGACCGGGATCAAGGTCGAGTGACCTCGCCCTCATTCCCGCGAAGGCGGGAATCTATGTTCGAGGCTCAACGCCAAAATGGATTCCCGATCACATCGCGCTGACGCGCGGTCGGGAATGACGACCTTCCGCTTTCCTTTGCGTCCTTGGCGTCCTTGGCGGTTCAAGCTTTTACGTGCTCAGGGCGTACGCCTAAGCCGATCAACCGCGCGGGAATTCTGGACAACGCCGGCATCCGCGCGATCATGCGTACCCCGAGCGGCGGCTTCGCTTCGATGTCGCCGTCGAGCGCCCGGGTGACGACGCGGTCCTGCATGAAGACCTGGAATCTCTGCGTCGCCCTCGTCGGAAACTCGCGGCGGCGCTGGACCGCGTCGAGATCGTCGAGCGTGAGCTTGCCGTCGCGCAGCCGCTTGCCGAGGATGTTGGCGGCGGCGACGGCATCCTGTACCGCGAGGTTCACGCCCACGCCGCCGATCGGCGACATCGCGTGCGCCGCGTCGCCGATGAAGAGCAGTCCCGGCCGATACCACGTCGGCATGCGGTCGACCGCGACGGTCAGCAGCTTCACGTCGTCCCATGAAGCGATCGTCTCGACGCGGTCGGCAGCGAACGGCGCCGAGCGCAGCACCGCCGCACGAAACGCTTCCAGGCCGCGCGCGTGCACCTGCTCGATCGAGCCCTTGCGGATCACGAAGCCGCACTGCCAGTAATCGCCGCGGTTGAGCATGACGAAGATGTGGCCGTCGGCGAAGCGGCCCATCGTCTCCGCCGGATCGTCGGGCTTGCTGGGCAGCCTGAACCACAGCACGTCCATCGGCGCGCCGAGGACCTGGACGGGCAGCTTCGAGACCTCGCGCAGCGTCGAGTGGCGCCCGTCCGCGGCGACGACGAGGTCGGCGCGGATCTCGAGATCGCCCGCGGGGCCCGTCGCACGCACGCCCGTCACGCGTCCGTTCTCCTCGATGAGGTCGGTCGCCTCGGTCTTCATGCGCAACTTGAATTGCGCGTAGCGGCGCCCCGCCTCCGCCAGGAAGTTGAGGAAGTCCCACTGCGGCATGAGCGCGATGAACTTGGCGTGCGTCGGCAGGTGCGAGAAATCGGCGACGACCAGCGACATATCGCCGAACTGCGCGTTGATGCGCGGCGCGGGGTTGTGCGGAAGCTTCAGGAGCCGATCGAGCAGGCCGAGCTCGTGCATCACCTCCAGCGTCGAAGGATGGATGGTGTCGCCGCGAAAATCGCGCAGGAAATCGGCGTGCTTCTCCAGCACCACCACGTCGACGCCCGCGCGCACGAGCAGAAAACCTGCCATCATCCCGGCCGGCCCGCCGCCGGCGATGCAGCACTGGACCTTGATCGATTCGACTGGCATGGGCCGCACCATACCGCGGCACGTGCGATGCATCAACGCCCGCACCCCTCACTGACCTCCGCGCGAATGCGCGCCGCCCGATAAAATTCATGTCCGAAAATCCTGTCACTTTTTCATCGCTCGGCTTGTCGCAAGACATCGTCTCGGCGCTCGACGCGCTGGGCTACGAGCAGCCCACGCCCATCCAGGCGCAGGCCATACCGCTGCTCCTTTCCGGTAAGGACGTGCTCGGCAGCGCCGCGACCGGTACCGGCAAGACCGCGGCGTTCGCGCTGCCGATCGTCGAACGGCTGGAGCCGAAGCACCGCGCCGTCCAGGCGCTGATCCTCACGCCGACGCGCGAGCTCGCCATCCAGGTCGCCGAGGCGGTCCATCGCTACGGCGCGAAGCGCCGCACGACGGTCCTGCCGGTCTACGGCGGCCAGCCGATCTACCGGCAGCTCGAGATGCTCAAGCGCGGCGTGCAGATCGTCGTCGGCACGCCGGGGCGCGTCCTCGACCACATCAACCGCGGCAGCCTCGATCTGGCCGGCGTGCGCCGGCTGGTGCTCGACGAAGCCGACGAGATGCTCGACATGGGTTTCGCCGAAGAGCTCGAGGCGATCCTGCAGGAGACGCCGGCCGAGCGGCAGACGGCGCTCTTCTCGGCGACCTTCCCGCCGCGCATCAACGCGCTGGTGAAGAAATACATGCGCGAGCCCGAGCGCATCGCGATCAAGGCCGAGGTGCGCAAGACGCCGCGAGTGCGGCAGGTCGCCTATACCGTGCCGCGGCCGCACAAGCTCGAGGCGCTCGGACGCATCCTCGACATCGAGGCGCCCGCTTCGGCGATCGTGTTCTGCCGCACGCGCACCGAGGTCGACGAGCTCACCGAAGCGCTCGCCGGCCGCGGCTACAGCCCCGAAGCGCTGCACGGCGGCTACGCGCAGGCGCAGCGCGACCGCGTGATGGGGCGCTTTCGCGAAGGCGTGGCGGACATCCTGATCGCGACCGACGTCGCAGCGCGCGGCCTCGACATCGAGCACGTGAGCCACGTCATCAACTACGACATTCCCGAATCGCCCGAGGTCTACGTGCACCGGATCGGGCGCACCGGGCGCGCGGGGCGTGAAGGTGTGGCGATCACGCTGGTGCAGCCGCGCGAGCACTACCTGCTGAAAGCGATCGAGAAGGTCGTCAAGCAGCGCATCGAGCCCGCGCGCATCCCGACCGTCGCGGACGTGCGCGCGCGGCGCATGGAGACGCTCGTCGCGCTCCTGCGCGAAACGCTCGTCGAGGACGATTTCGCCGGCTATCGCGGCGCGGTGCAGACGCTCGCGGAGGAATTCGATCCGCTCGACGTCGCGGCGGCGGCGGCGAAGCTCGCGGGCGACGCGATGCACGGGGAACAGGCGGAGGATGAGCAGGTTTCCGACATCCAGGCGCCCGTTCGCCCTGAGCGTCAGCGCGAAGCGCCGAAGTCGAAGGGCGAACGCTTCGCGGCCGATTCCCGCGACGGCTCCCGCCCGCCCAAGCGCCGCCCCGATCACGACCGCATGGTGCGCCTCGTAATCACCGCGGGCGAGCAGCGCGGCATCCGTCCCAAAGACCTCGTCGGCGCGATCGCGGGCGAGGCCGACATCAAAGGCAGCTCGATCGGCGCGATCGAGATCCGCGAGCGGCACTCGCTGGTCGAAGTGCCGGAGTCGCTCGCGGACAAGGTGATACGCGCACTGTCGAAGGCGACGATCAAAGGCCAACGCGTGACCGCGAAGCGTGAAAAAGCGTGATCGACCGCCAAGGACGCAAAGCACGCAAAGGAAAAGCGAAGCGGCATCATCGCGTCGTCCCGGACGCGGCCGCATAAGCGGACGCGATCCGGGACCCATTTTGACGTTGGCGTTGAAATGGATTCCCGCCTTCGCGGGAATGACGACAATAAAACTCGTCTTTTGCTTGCCTTTCCTTGGCGTCCTTGGCGTCCTTTGCGGTTAAAACCGCATTTGAGAAGGTTTGACGCATAGCGCGACCGTTGCGACACTGTGTCTTCGGGGAGGACACATGACTACAAGATCCACAACGTGGGCCGCCGCATTGGCGTTCCTTGTCGCAATCGGCGCGTTCTCGGAGGATGCGGTCGCGCAGAAGTGGCCGGAGAAGACCGTGCGCATCGTCACGCCGTTCGCGCCCGGCGGCGGCACCGACGTGTTCGGGCGGCTGATCGCGCAGCGTCTCTCGGAGATGCACGGCCAGCAGTTCATCGTCGAGAACCGTCCCGGCGCCGGCTCGACGCTCGGCACCGAATACGTCGCGAAGTCGCCGCCGGACGGTTACACGATGCTCATCACGTCGGCGTCGTACTCGTTCAATCCCGGCCTCTATCCCAAGCTGCGCTACGACCCGGTGCGCGACTTCGTGGCGGTGTCGCAGATCGTGCGCGTGCCGCACGTCATCGTCGTGCTGCCGTCGTTTCCCGCGAGAAACCTCCAGGAATTCGTAAAGCTCGCACGCGAGCGTCCCGGCGACGTGCTGTATGCGTCTTCGGGCGCCGGCAGCGCGATGCATCTCGCGGGCGCGCTGTTCGGCAACGTGACGCACACCAAGCTCACGCACGTGCCGTACAAAGGCGGCGCCGCGACGGTCTCCGCCGTCATGGGCGGCGAAGCCACGACCGCATTCAACACCCTCGAAACGGTCATCGGACAATTGCGGGCGAAACGCTTGAGGGCGCTCGCGGTATCGACGCGCGAGCGCGCGCCGGCGCTGCCCGACGTGCCCACGGCGATGGAAGCCGGGGTCAGGGACTACGAAGCCATCGGCTGGTTCGGCATCCTCGCGCCCACCGGCACGCCGCAGGGAATCGTCGAGCAGTTGAGCGGCGACATCGCGAAAGCGATGGCCGCGCCGGCGATGCGCGAGCGCGCGATGCAGGAAGGCGCGACCCCGATCGGCAGCACGCCCGCGGAGTTCGACCGCTTCCTCAAGGGCGAGATTGCGAAGTGGACGCGCATCATCCGCGAGGCCGGCATCAAGCTCGAGTAGGGTGCGTCAGCGCCGGCAGTCGCGTAACGCACCGCAAACGAACAAGGAAAAGCATGGGTCAGCAAATCGAACAGCTCGCGCGCTTCGTCGCCGAGACACAGTGGGAAGACATCCCCGAGCGCGTGAGGAACAACACCAAGCGCGTGCTCCTCGACACCGTCGGCGTCATCCTCGCGGGCTCGGTGCGCCCGGAAGTCGCTGCGCTGCGCGAGCGCCTCGCGCCCACCGCCGGGAGCGGCGCGACGCTGTATGCGAAAGGCTTCGCCTCCGCCGATCCGCGCACCGCAGCGCTGCTCAACGGCATCGCGGGCCGCGCGATCGAGCTGTGCGAAGGCATGCGGCTCGTCTCCGGCCAGGCGGGCATCCAGGTGCTGCCCGGCATCCTCGCGCTCGGCGAGCACGAAGACGCGAGCGGCCGCGATCTCCTCGCGGCGCTCGCGCTCGGCTACGACGCCGCGGGTCGTCTCGGCCATGCGTTCACACCGCGTGCGCTCGCGCACCAGAACGGCCAGGCGTCGCTGGTCGCCGCCGCGGCGGCGGGTGCGAGGTTGTGCCGGATGAACGCCGCTGAAGTGAGCGCGGCGATGCGCGTCGCGACCACGCTCGTGCTCACGCCGAGCTATACCAACGCGGTCGCCGGCGCGACCGCGCTCAACGTCGCGGGCGGCATGAGCGGCTTCGTCGGCGCGTTCGCGCCCGAGCTCGTGCGCGCCGGCTTCATCGCGCAGCCGGACGCGATCGAAGAGGCGCTGGGCAAGCTCGTCGGCGACGGCTTCGATCCGTCGCGCGTGACCGAGGACCTGGGCTCGCGCTGGCACATCACCGAGAACTACTTCCGTCTCTACGCGAGCTGCAACCCGATCCATCCCGCGCTCGATGCGCTGTCGGAGGTGTTGCGGCGCGTGAAGCCGAAACCCGAGGACGTCGAGCGCATCGATATCGCGACCTACCGCTTCGCGTCGGTGATGAAGAATCCCGATCCGCCGAACTTCTTCGCGTCGAAGTACTCGCTGCCGCACGTCGCCGCGGTGATGATCGTGAAAGGGCGCGCTCGTCACTCCGACGTCAACGACGAGGCGGTAAACGATCCGGCGGTCACGGCGCTGCGCCATCGCGTGCACGTCACCGAGGACGCCAGGATGAGCGCGGTCGCGCCGCGGCTGCGGCCCGCGCGCGTCACGCTCACGCTCAAGGACGGGCGCATGGAGACCTACGAAGGCGAGAGCCATCGCGGCGATTTCACGCAGCCGTTCGAGGAGCACGAGATACTCGAGAAGTTCCGCGAGCTCGCGGGACACGTGCTGCCGCAGGACAAGGTGGCGCGCGTGGAAGCGGCGTTGCAGCGCGCGGAGGCATGGAAGAGCGTGCGGGAGCTGGGCGCGCTGCTGCGCGCCTGAAGCGCGGTGCGTTACGCTACCGCTCAACGCACCCTACGATGGGACGTCGGATCGCCACCGTGTAGGGTGCGTTACAGTAGCCGGCAGGCATAACGCACCGAAAACGCTCAAACGTCAAAATGGATCCCCGCCTTCGCGGGGATGACGATTTGGGAGGACATCCAAATGTTCGATCTCGTTATCAGAAGCGACCAGGTCGTGACGCCCGCCGGCGTCGCGCCGTGCGACGTCGCGATCGCCGGCGGCAGGATCGCGGCAGTCGCGGCGGCAAACACCTTCGGCAAGGACGATGCGAAGCGCCTCGTCGACGCCACCGGAAAGATCGTCATGCCCGGCGGCATCGACCCGCACGTGCACTGCAAGTGGTACTCGCCGCAGCCCGACGGCACGGTGATCTACACCGACCCGCCGTCGGTGGTGTCGCGCGCCGCGCTATGGGGCGGCACCACGACGCTGATCGACTTCGCGCGCTGGACGCACGGCAAGACGATCAAGCAGGCGATCGCCGACCGGCACGAAGACTGGAAGGGCCAGTGCTACTGCGACTACAGCTTCCACATCATGATCGAAGGGTCGTTGCCGCCGGAGCTCTTCGACCAGATCGGCGAAGCGGTGCGCGAGGGCTACGCGACGGTCAAGATCTTCACCACCGACATCACGCCGAGCCGCAAGGGGCGCATGGTCGACTTCGGCGACATCTGGGAAGTGTTCAAGGTCGTCGGCGAAGCGGGCGGCATGTGCGTCATGCACGGCGAGGACAACGACATCGTGATGCACATGTACGAGAAGCTGATCCGCGAAGGCCGCGTCGGCTTCGAGAACCTCGCGGAAGTGCACAACGCGCTGTCCGAGGACCTTTCGTTCCGCCGCGTGCTCACGCTCGCGCGCAACGTTCCCGGCATCGTCCTCTACTTCATGCACGTGAGCGCGAAATCGGGCGTCGACGCGATCCGCGAAGCGCGCGCGCAAGGCCGGCCGGTGTACGGCGAGACGCTGCACCAGTACCTCATGTACACCGCGGAGGACTACAAGCGCCCGAACGGCCAGATCTACCACACCTATCCGTCGCTCAAGTCGCAGCAGGACCAGGACGGGCTGTGGGCGGGCACGGTCGACAACACCATACACACCGTCGCGACCGACGAGGTGTGCTGCGCGCTCAACGTCAAGACGATCGGCAAGCGCATCGACGACACCACCGGCGGCAACGTCGGCGTCGAGCCGCGCATCGGCATCATGTACAGCGAGATGGTCGGGCGCCGCGGCTATACCCTGCGCAAGTTCGTCGACCTCGTCTCGACCAACGCGGCGAAGATCATGGGTCTCTACCCGCGCAAGGGCGCGATCGCGGCCGGCGCCGACGCGGACATCTGCGTGCTCGATCCTTCGAAGCGCTTCATCCTGAAAAAAGAGATGCTGCACGAGCAGGACTACTCGCCGTGGGAAGGCCACGAAATCCATGCCTGGCCGGTGATGACGGTGCTGCGCGGCAAAGTCGTCGTGGACGACGGCCGCTTCAGCGCCGAGGTGAGCGACGGCGAGTATCTCTATCGCAAGATTTCCGACGAGGCGCGCCGCGGCACCGCCGTGTGAGTCGCCCATGCTGCGCGGGCTGATCGGCGAAAGCCTGCGGCTGTGGGGCATACACGGCGAAGTCGAAAGCGACGGCGCCGCGACGACGATCCGCAGCGAGCAGGCGTTCGTCCGCATCGAGCCCGCCGACGGCGGCCTGCCGTTCCGCTGGCTCGTGCGCTGGCGCCTGCCGCACGAGTCCGCCCCCGGCGCGCGCGAGCGCCATCCGCGCGCGTGCGCCTCGGTCGGAGGTGTGCTCACGGCGCTGCGCAGCGCGTTCGGGATCGAAGGCGGCGCGCCGGTGCGGGTGGCGAGCGCTTCGCCGATTCCTGTGGCGCAGGCGCCTCGCCTGCAGGCGGAGCCCGCTTTTTCCGCAGGCGAGGGCGCCTGCGCTACGCCCATCGTCGTGCTGACCGGGTTCCTCGGCAGCGGGAAGACGACGCTGCTCTCGCGCCTGCTGCGCGATCCGGCGATGGCGCGGACGGCGGTCATCATCAACGAGTTCGGCGAGATCGGTCTCGATCACGAGCTGGTCGAGGCGAGCGACGAGAGCTTCGTCGAGCTCTCCAACGGCTGCCTCTGCTGCAAGGTGAGGAGCGACCTCGTGATGACGCTGCGCGACCTCGCCCGCAGGCGGGTCGAGGGCACGCTGCATTTCGAGCGCGTCGTCATCGAGACGACCGGCCTCGCCGATCCCGCCCCCATACTGCACGCGCTCCAGACCGACCACGGCGTCGCCGAGCGCTACTCGGTCGAAGGCGTGATCGCCACGGTCGATGCGATCACCGGCGCCGACACCCTGAAGACGCACGCCGAATCGGCCCGGCAGGCCGCGGTCGCCGACTGCGTGATCGTCACCAAGACCGACGCCGTCGCCGATGCGGACGTCCGGGCGGTCACCGAAGCGGTGTCCATGCTCAATCCCGGCGCCGCGATCCGGCACGCCGCCAACGGCGAGGTCGATGCCGCGACACTTCTGCACGGCCTCGGTAAAAGCGCGCACGCCGCGCCGCCGGAACCGCGCTGCCTGCCTCGCCACCTGCACGACATCGAAAGCGTCGCGATCGTCCGGACCAAGCCGCTGCACGCCGCGACGCTGCCGCTCTATCTCGCCGCACTCGCCGAAAACCTCGGCGCCGACCTGCTGCGCGTCAAAGGCATCGTGGGCATCGCGGAGGCGCCCGCGACGCCCGCGGTGATCCACGGCGTGCAGCACGTCTATCACGCGCCGTCGTGGCTCGACCGCTGGCCGTCCGGGGATCGCCGGACGCGCATCGTGCTCATCGGGCGCAAAGTCGATCGGGCTTACGCGCAGGCGCTGCTCGAAGCCATCGATTGCGAGGTTGCCGAAAGCGCTGTCGGCTCGCCGGTTGCTTAAGTCGCTGCACCACGACGACCTGTCCCGAGAGAGCCCGCATGACGCCAGCAAGCAGCGCCGCGCCGTCCCACCGCCTGAAGGCACGACTCCTGACGCTCGCGGTAGCGGCGTGTATCGCCGCCCCGGCGCTCGCGGACGAGCCCGCCGCCGACGAACAGCCCGCACGCGTCGGCCTCAAGCCCGCGCCCGACACGTCCTTCGCCGCCGACCAGCGCCTCACGCTCGCCGCCGGCCTCGAGATGCCGGCACGTCATGGCGACATCCCGTCGACCTGGATGGCGCAGAACGACAAGCCCGGAACAATTTCCGCTTCCGCCCAGCGCGACTGGACCTCGCCCACGCAGCCGAAGAAGAGCTATCTCATCCCCGCCGCCGAGATCATCGGCTTCCAGACGCTGCTCAACCTCGCCGACCGCGCGATCTTCGGCTGCTGCGATTACGACGTCACGCTCAACACGATCCAGCGCAACTTCAACGGCCGCTGGGTCTACGACAACGACCCGTACACCGTGAACCAGCTGGGCCACCCGTACCAGGGATCGATGTACCACACCTTCGCGCGCTCGGCGGGCCTCAACTTCTGGGAATCGCTGGCCTATACGTTCGCCGGCAGCGCGGTCTGGGAGATCGCGGGCGAGACCACGCCGCCGTCGAAGAACGACCAGATCACGACCGGCATCGGCGGCGCCTTCCTCGGCGAATCGCTGTATCGCATGGCCAACCTCGTGCTCGAGAAAGGCGGCGGTCTGTCGCCGAAGTGGCGCGAGGTCGTCGCCGCGGCGATCTCGCCGGCGACCGGCTTCAACCGGCTCGCGTTCGGCAACCGCTTCGACTCGATCTGGCCGAGCCGCAGCGCCGCGTACTACAGCCGCCTCGCGCTCGGCGCGACCCACGCCATCCAGGAAAGCCGCGGCACCTCGGGCGATCTGAAACGCAACGAAGGCGTGCTCGACTTCTCGCTCGATTACGGTCTCCCCGGCCAGCCCGGTTACAAGTACGAGCGGCCGTTCGACTACTTCTCGTTCCAGGCCACCGCCAGCACCGGCGAAGGCTTCGAGAACCTGATGACGCGCGGCCTGCTCATCGGCAAGGACTACGACTCGGGCAACCGCTACAAGGGCGTGTGGGGCCTCTACGGCAGCTTCGACTACATCTCGCCCCAGTTCTTCCGCATCTCGAGCACCGCGCTGTCGCTGGGCACGACCGCCGAATGGCGCGTGACCGACAAGGTCGCGATCCAGGGCACGGTGCTCGGCGGCGCGGGCTACGCGAGCGTGAGCACGATCAACGGCCTGCGCGACAACGACTATCACTTCGGCATCGCGCCGCAGGCGCTGGCGTCGTTCCGGCTCATCTTCGGCAACACCGCCTCGCTCGACATCACCGGGCGCGAGTATTTCGTGAGCGACGTCGCGACCGACCGCCAGGGGCGCGACGGCCACGACAACATCGCCCGCGCGGACATCGCGCTGACGTGGCGCATCCACAAGCAGCACGCGGTGTCGGTGCGCTACATCTACAGCCATCGCGACGCGAACTACCCCGACCTCGGCGACCGCAGCCAGTCGCGCGGCACCATCGGCATCTTCTACACCCTGCTCGGCCAGGACCGCTTCGGCTCGCCCGTAGACTGGCGCTGACCCGCCGCGGCTATACTGCGCTCGTCCCCCGGGAAGAGGAGCGCACCATGCTGCGGAAGTGGCTGCCGGCGTCGCTGTTACTCGCGTTCTCGCTGTGCGCGCACGCGCAGCAGTATCCCGACAAGCCGATCCGCGTCATCGTGCCTTTCGCCGCGGGCACCGGCACCGACATCCTCGCGCGCATCGTCACCGAGGAGCTGCGCACGACCCTCAACGCGAGCTTCGTGATCGACAACCGCGCAGGCGCTTCCGGGCAGATCGCCGCGGAGCTCGCGGCCAAGGCCAATCCCGACGGCTACACGCTGCTGCTCGGCACCAACACCACGCACTCGGCGAATCCGTTCCTCTTCAAGAAGATCAACTACGACCCGGTGCGCGATTTCGCCGGCGTGTCGCGGATGATCTACTACGTGTTCGTGCTGGCGGTGAGCCCCGCGAGCAACGTGAAGACGCCGGCGGAGCTCATCGCGTACGTGAAGGCGAATCCGGGGAAGACGTCGTACGGCTTCGGCAACAGCACGGGACAGGTCAACGGCGCGTTCCTGGCGAGCGCGGCGAAGCTCGATTCGATCCCGGTGCCCTACAAGAGCACGCCGCCGGCGATGACCGATCTCATCGGCGGGCGCATCCACTGGATGCTCGTCGACGCCGCCGCGAGCCAGGGACACATCAAGGCGGGCCGCCTGCGCGCGCTGGCGGTGATGTCGGACAAGCCGGTGGACACCATGCCGGAGCTCCCGCCGCTCGGCGCGACCGTGCCCGGCTTCGACATCAACGCGTGGGCGGGCATGTTCGCACCCGCGAAGACGCCAGGGCCGATCGTGGCGAAGCTCGGCAGCGAGATCGTGAAGACCATCGGGAAGCGAGCGATCAACCAGAAGCTGATCGACAACGGCCTGCAGCCGGTGCAGGCCGGCCCCGCGGAGCTCGATCGGTTCGTCAGGCAGCAGCTCGGGGCGTGGGGGAAGAAGATCAAGGCCGCCGGCATTGAGCCTGAGTGACTTCAAAAGCGATTAACCGCCAGGGACGCAAAGGACGCCAAGGAAAAGCAAAAACGTCATTCCCGAACCGCGACAGCGGGAGCTATCGGGAATCCATTTTCAAAAGGTTCAACGCCAAGATGGATTCCCGCCTTCGCGGGAATGACGACCCTTAACGTCACGCGCCGTTCGCTCTTGGTTGTCTTTCCTTCGCGTCCTTTGCGTCCTTTGCGGTTCATCCGCTTTAACGAAGGTCCCCTTCCTCCTTGAGCATGCGCAGCGACCGCCGCCACGCATCGACGGTGAAGCCGACGTCGGCGTCGCTGTGCACGGCCGAGACCAGGCCGCCGCGCCAGCCTTTCAAATCGACGCCGTTCACCAGCATCGCGAGCCGCATCTTGTCGAGCGTGCGCTCGTTGCGGCCCTTGAACGAGTCGATGGTCAGCGTCGCGGCGTCGAACTGCGTCGGACGGAACGTGTCGCCGCGCGGGTTCGGATAGATGTGGAAGAACGAGTGCTCGCCGTAGATCGCCCACGGCACGCGCTCTTCCTCGAGCACTTCGTTCATGCGCCGGCGCAAGGCCGTCGCGGTCGCGGTCGCCCGGGTGCACGCATCGCTGTCGCGGATGAGCTTGAGCGTCGCGATCCCCGCCGCCGCCGACAGCGGATGACCGTTGTGCGTGCCCTGGTGGCTGATGCGCTCGCGTTTCTGCGCGGCGGCGACTTCGAAGTCGAGCCATTCGAGGATGTCGCGCCGGCCGCCGACCGCGCCGCCGGGCATGCCGCCGGCGACCACTTTCGCCAGCGTGGTGAGATCGGGCGTCACGCCGTACAGCGACTGCGCCCCGCCCGGCGACACGCGAAAGCCGGTCACCACTTCGTCGAAGATGAGCACGACGTCGTGCTTCCTGGTGATCTCGCGTAACGCCCCGAGCACTTCGGGCGGCATCGGAATCGCGCCCGAGCTGCTGCCCGCGGGCTCGAGCATCACCGCCGCGACGTCGCCTTTTTCGGCGATGACGCGCTCCACCGCTTTGACTTCGTTCGGCGGCACCAGGGTCGTCGCGTTCGCGACGTCCTGCAGCACACCCACGCTCGGCGTCCCGTCGAGGTGATCGTTCACGCCGAACGAGACCTGGTCGTGCCAGCCGTGGAAATGGCTCTGGAAGCGCACGATGCGCGAACGGCCGCTCGCGGCGCGTGCGAGCCGCATCGCGAGCTGGGTCGCTTCGGTGCCGGACGAGGTGAAGCGCACGCGCTCCGCCGACGGGATCATCTGGCTGATGATCGTCGCCCACTCGATCTCGAGCTCGTTCGCCGCCGCGAGGTGCATGCCCTTGCCGAGCTGCTTCTGGATCGCCGCGACCACATCGGGATGCTGGTGACCGAGCAGCAGCGCGCCGTGGCCGCCGTAGTAGTCGACGTACTCGTTGCCGTCGACGTCCCACTTGTGCGAGCCGACCGCACGATCGCCGTAGATCGAATACGGCCAGGTGCGGCGCGAGTCGTGGACGATGCCGCTCGGCAGGATGCCTTTCGCCTTTTCGGCGAGCTCGCGCGCGCGAGGGGTCTTCGCGCGATAGGCGGATTCGATCGGTGATTGCGGTGCGGCGCCGTCAGCCATGCGGACTCCTTTGCGGTGCGTTCGCACGCACCCTGCGTTTGTCGGGATTGTGGCATTGTAGTGCGGTCGTCCGGAGGAGCGCGAGATGAAGAGAACGCTGGCCGTGGCACTGCTGCTCGCGTGCGTTTCCGCGCACGCGCAATCGTATCCCGTGAAACCGATGCGCTGGGTCGTGCCGTTCGCGCCCGGCGGAGGCACCGACATGGTCGCGCGGCCGATCGCGCAGCGCTTCTCGGAGCGCGTCGGCCAGCCGGTCACCTACGACAACCGCGGCGGCGGTGGCGGCGTCATCGCGGGCGAGATCGTCGCGCGCGCGGCGCCCGACGGCTACACCCTGCTCGTCGCGGCGGTGGCGGTGATGACCGTGAACAGCACGCTGATGAAGATGCCGTTCGATCCGCTGCGCGACTTCGTGCCGATCACCAAGTTCGCGGCGTCGCCCAACATGCTCGCGGCGCGGCCGGGGCTGCCCGCGAAGACCGTGCAGGCGCTGATCGATTACGCCAAGGCGAACCCGAAGAAGCTCACGTGGGCGGTGTCGGGCATCGGCTCCGCGGGCCATCTGGCGATGGAGCTCTTCGCGCAGAACGCGAAGATCGAAGTGGTGCGCGTCGTGTACAAGGGCGCGGGACCGGCGATGCTGGCGCTGCTCACGAACGAATCGGACGTGCTGTTCGCCAACCCCAGCGTGTTCCTGCCGCACATCCGCAACGGCCGCCTGCGGTCGGTCGCGGTCGCATCGACCAGGCGCATCAGCGCGCTGCCCGACACGCCGACAGTCATCGAGTCGGGGTTTCCGGGCTTCGAATCGGGCTCGTGGTACGGGCTCGCCGCCCCTGCGAAAACGTCACCCGCGATCGTCACCTTCCTGCACAAGCAGGTCTCGGCGGTGCTCGCGCAGCCCGATCTCGTCGCGCTGCTGGCCGCGGACGGCTCTTACCCGGTCCTGCACACCCCGCAGGACTTCGCCCGCGAGCTGCGCGAAGAGACCGCGAAGTGGGCGAAGGTGATCCGCGACGCGAACATCAGGCTGCAGGCGGGCGGCTGACGCCGCGATCGTCGTCGGGCGCGCCGAGCTCCAGCACGCCGATCTCATTGAGCTGCGGCAGGCTGTCATGGGCGATGCCCTGAAGCTCGCCGCAGACCGCGAGCATGCTGGACGAGGCGCGGTCGATCTGCGTTTCGCGCTTCGCCCAGAGCCGCTTCATGGCGGCCTTCTCGGCTTCGAGGTCCCGGCGCATGCACTCGTGCGTCTCCACCATGGCCCTCACGCGCTGCGCGAACTGCGAGCTGCATAAGTAGTTGTAGAGCAGCTCCATCTTTTCGTTCTTGCCCGAGCTCGCCAGGCGCAGCTTGTGGCACTCGACCAGGCCGAAGCGAAGGGTTTCCGCGACGAGGCGCACCGCGTGCGGCGCGACCACCCAGACTCCGCCGTACTCGCAGAACGATTCGTCGGCGCCGCGCGGCATGGCGGTCGTCACCAGCACGGCGATGTCGGCCTTGGCGTCGCGCTGGTCGTCCTTCAACTTCTGCAGCCATTTGTCGGACCAGTTCTCCGCGCGCTTCGCTTCCCAGACGATCCTGCCGCAGACCTGCGCGGTCGGCGTGCACACGGTCTGGATCACGTCGGCGCCTCGCACGCCTTTCTTCACCTCGTCGATGCGGTCGTGCGGGAAGCCGAGCCTGAGGGTGTGCTCGACGTCGAGCTCCAGCACTTCGCCCTGGAGCTGCTGCGAGCCCTGCTCGAGCTTGCGCGTCAGCTCCTCGTTGGCTTTCTGCGCGTCCTCGATCTTCTTGCGGTACTCGGCTTCCTTCAGCCTGAACTTCTCGGCCTCGGCCGACAGCACCTGCTCGTGTATCGTGCGGCGCTCGTGCTCGAGCTTGCGCTGAAGATCGAGCTCCTGCTGCTGCCGGGCTTCTTCGAGCGCTTTCTTTTCCCGGCGCAGCGCGAGCTCCTGCGCCTGGAACTCGCGGATCCGGCGGTCCTTGTCGGCGACTTCCTGCTCGAGCGCCTTGCGCTGCAGGTCGAGCTCGGCCTCGGCTTTGGCCCTGGCGTCCGCCACTTTCTTCGCGGCGTCCTTCGCCAGCCGCTCCTGCAGCTGCGCGCGCTCGGCTTCTACTTTAGCTTCGTAGTCCGATTCGTATTGCTCGATCGTCTTCTGCGTGATGCCCTCGCGCAGCGGGAAGGTGCGCTCGCAGCGCGGGCACGCGACTTCCTGATCCGCGGAGAGGACGATCTTGTGGGCGCGGGCGACGATGGCGCCGTTTGCGAAGTCGTTCATGGCTGGCGTCCGAAATTCAGATACGTGATTTTGACGAGCGGACCGGCGGAGTACAAGACCGACATGCCTTTTTCTCTGCGTCCTCTGCGTCCTCTGCGGTAAAAGCTTTTCGCTTCTAAGCCGCCTCAGCCAGACGAGCCGCCGGCCGCACCCGGCAGCGCTGGAAACCCATCCGCCCGTGCGCGATCACCCGCGCGTCGAGCAGCGCTTCGCGAAAGGCAGGCGTCGTGCGCCGGCACGCCCACGCGAAATCCTCCAGCGTCGCCTCCCGCGCGATCCGCGCCGCCACCGATTTGGGCGTCGCGCGCGTCGGGCCGCTGCAGAGCTCGACGCTCTCGGCGAGCTCGGGCCGGCCCCAGCGATCGAAGAGCATCGCGCCGCCGTCCATGCGCGCGGTGCCGATCTCGTCGGTGATGAGCACGCCCGACGAGGTGTAGAGCGGGCGATACGCGAGCTTGGGGTCCTCGCTCGGCAGCAGCATGAAGCCGTGGTCGCCCGGCATCGGACGGCGCACGTGGTCTTCGAGGAGCTCGACGGCGCGGATGAGCCATTCCTTCGCCTGCTCGGGCGCGCGCGGCGTGCCCAGCGCGCTGGCGCACATCGCCGCGAGGATCTCGCAGGCGTAGGCGTTGCCCTTGCCCGCGGCGTACACCAGCGGCGCCTTGAGCGCACGCAGATCGGCCGCGGCGCGCGCGCTGCCCTTGCCGGCGCGCAGCAGACGCCACCGCGCCTCCTCCACCAGCCGGTCGGCGCCCGCGACGCCCGCGATCATGTCCTCGAGACCGGGGCGGACCGCATTCGCCGCCGTGAAACCGCGCCCCAGCCCCGCTTTCACCGCCTGCTCGACTGCCTGCATCGCTGCTCTCCTTGCGCATCCGCGAAATCGCTTATGGGAGGCAGTATGGGGAGGGGGGTAGCTCAGGGCGTGAGCCTGCGGTGAACCACCGTCCGGAAAACCGGGATCAGACCCCGGAAATGCCGGAGGTTGGGTCTGACCCCGGCCTTTTCGGGGTCAGACCCTGGTTTGGTAGTGGGCCGCCGCCTCGGCCAGGGCCTCGCGCACGCGCGCGCGCAGCGCGTCCGGGCCGAGGACCTCGACGTCGGGCCCGAAGCGCAGGATGTCGCGCAAGAGCTCGCGGTCGTCGCTGTAGGGCACTTCGAGGACGTAGGAGCCGTCGGCTTCGCGGCTCGCCTTCTGGTCCGCGTGCCACGCTTCCGAGGCGACCCAGCGCGCGGCGACGGGCGAGAACCTGAGCTTCGCCCAGGCTTTCGCCGCGCCCGAGAAGATGCCGTAGCTGCTGCCGAGCGCCGCGTCGAGGTCGGCCGCGGGGACGTCGATCGCCGCGCCTTCGCGAACTTCGGCGTCGCGCACGCAGTCCATCGAGAAGCTCCGTAACCCTTTGCGCATGTGGCACCACGCGTCGAGGTACCAGTTGTCGCGGTAATGGACGAGACGCTGCGGCGATACTTCGCGTTCAGTATCCTCGTCGCTGACGCGCCCGCGGTAGCGGATGAAGAGACGCTTGCGGCCGAGCAGCGCGTTCGCCGCGGTCTCGAACGCGCCCGAAGGCAGCGCACGGTTCGCGATGGTGAGCACCTTGATGCGCCGGCGCACTTCGTCGGCCGAGTGATCGGCGCTGCCGAGCAAGGTCGCGAGACGGGCTTTCAGCGGCTCGAGCCGCCGCGCGAGCACGCCGGGATCGATGTTCTCGAGGAGCTGCTCCATCATGAGCAGCGCGTAGATCTCGCTCGCGTTGAACCACAGGCCCGGGAGCTCGTAGCGCGGCGCGTCCTTCGATGGCGACGTGAAGGCGTAGCCGTTCTCCTCGCGGTCCCACACGATGGGCGCGTGCAGGCGGCTCCTCATGTATTCGATGTCGCGCTTGAACGTCGCGAGCGAGACGTCGAGCTCTTCGAGGAAGCGTCCCACCGGCACGTGCCTGTGCTGGCGGAGGAGTCGGTCGATCTTGTAGAAGCGTTCGGTGCGGTCCACGGTCGCGCATTGTAGCGGGCGGGACGCCGGAATAACGGAGGCGATGAATTGTTTACACAGCGCGCACGGGCTTTAAACTACATGCGGCCCGCCACCCAAAAACCTGCAGGCGAGGGCGCCTGCGCTACACGAAGAGGTCCCTATGAACAGAAGGCGCTTCATCCCGGCTCTGGCGCTCGCGCTGTCGCTGTCGGCGCTGCCGGCGATATCACACGCGGTCGAGGTCGGCGAGAAAGCCCCCGACTTCATGCTCCCCAGCACGAAGGAAGGCAAGTTCAAGCTTTCCGACCAGGCGGGCAAGAAGAACGTCGTCGTCCAGTTCTACGTCCTCGATTTCACGCCGACCTGAATACAGGAACTGTCGGCCAGTAGGGACGACTACCCCAAGTTCGCCGCGGCGGACGCCGAGATCGTCGGCATCAGCACCAACGTCACGTTCTCGCAGAAAGCATTCGCGGATGCGTTCAAGCTCAACTTCCCGCTCCTCTCCGACGCGCCCAACGGCGCTGCGGCGCAGGCGTGGGGCGTGTACAACGCCGAGCGCAAGCTCGCGACGCGCTCGTACTTCATCGTCGACAAGAACGGCATCGTTCGCTACAAGAAAGTGCTCCAGCCCAAAGAGCCGCTCGTGCCGAACGAAGTGCTGCTCGAAGAGCTGAAGAAGATCAACAGCAAGACCTGATCGAGGCCCGTCATTCCCGCGCAGGCGGGAATCCATTTTGAATGGATGCTGGCGTACGCCGGCATGACGGGATCGCCCCGAAAGCCTCCATGCAAAAACTTCTCACCGTCGCATTCATCGCGTTGCTCGCCGCCGCGCCGGCCTTTGCACAATCGAAAGGCGGCGCGGCGCCGGACTTCACGTCCATCCCCAAGATGGAGCCGATGAAGGACAAGCCCGCCGCGCCGGACTTCACGCTGTCGACGCCGGACGGCAGGAAAGTCTCGCTGAAGGACTACCGCGGCAAAGTCGTTTTCCTCAATTTCTGGGCGACGTGGTGTCCTTCGTGCCGCACCGAGATGCCCGACATGGACAAGCTCTACCGCGAGTACAAGGCGAAAGGACTGGAGATCGTCGCGGTGAACGTGAAGGACAAGAAGGACGACGCCCTGAAGTTCGTGTCGAGCATGAAGCTCACCTACCCCATCCTGCTCGACCCCGAAGGCGAAGCCGGTCTCCTCTACGGCGCGTGGGGCATGCCCGCCACCTACCTCATCGACCGCAAGGGCGTGGTGCAGGCGCGGCTGTGGGGACCGGCGGAGTGGTACTCGCCGCAGGCGAGGAAGCTCATCGCGCAGATGGTGGAACAGAAGTGATCCCGGATCCATTGTGACTTAACGACAATGGATTCCCGCCTTCGCGGGAATGACGAACCTTACGCTTGGCGTCAGCGCTTCACCGCCCTCGGCATCGACGCCTCGGGTTCTTTCCCTTCGACGTTCTTCCAGTCCGGCCGCTCGACGCTGAAAAGCTCGCCGAGCGACGCGTAACCCGAGCCGCCGAGGCGGCACACCGGATCGAGCAGCCGCGGGTCGATGCGCCCGTTCTTCCACACCGACGCGTCGACGTGCGCGTGCACGATGCGGCCGATGACGATGTGGGTGTTGCGGTCGCTCACGACCTGCACCACTTCGCACTCGAGATGCGCTTTCGCCTCCGCGACGCGCGGCGGCTTCACCTTCTTCGACGGCGCCGGCGTCAGGCGCGCCCAGCCGTACTCGTCCTCGTCGCGCGGGAAGTTCCCCGACGTCATGTTCATCCGTTCCAGCAGGTGCATGGTCACGATGTTCGCGACGAACTGCGGCACTTCGCGCAGGTTGGAGAGCGTGTCCTTCACGCCGCTCGACCCGAAGCAGACATAGAACGGGTCGCTGCCCATCAGGTTGAAATACGAGTACGGCGCGAGGTTGCGCACGCCGGATTCCGAGACCGTCGACATCCAGCCGATCGGCCGCGGGATCACGAGCGAGGTCATCAGGTGATAGAAATCGCGCTGCGCCCAGTCTCCCGGAGAGACTTCGAGCGGCGCTTCGAGCGATGCGGGCGGAGACGCGGGCGTGGTCGACATGCCCGCGACGATAGCACAGCGTTACCGGGCGACGACGCCCGGCGCTCCCTAGACCACGCCCTGCTCGATCATCGCGTCGGCCACCCGCCTGAAGCCCGCGATGTTGGCGCCGAGCACGAAATTGTTCGGCTGCCCGAACTCGGTGGCGGTCTCGCTGACGGTGCGGTAGATGCCTTTCATCACGCGCCGCAGCTTCAGGTCGACTTCCTCGAAGCTCCACTGCGTCATGCCCGCGTTCTGCGCCATCTCGAGCTGGCTCGTGGCGACGCCCCCCGCGTTCGCGGCCTTGCCGGGACCGTAGGCGATCCCCGCATCGAGGAAGACGTCGACCGCCCCTTGTGTGGAAGGCATGTTGGCGCCTTCGGATACGGCGATGCAGCCGTTCTTCACGAGCGCTTTGGCGTCCTCGGCATTGAGCTCGTTCTGGGTCGCGCTCGGGAAAGCGAGATCGCAGGGGACCGACCACACCGCGTTACGGCCTTGCGGATAGTCGCCGACCGGGATGTACTTCGCGTCCTTGTGCGCCTTCACGTATTCGGCGAGCGGCGCGCGGCGGACTTCCTTCAGGTCTTTGAGCGTGTCGAGGTCGATGCCGCGCTCGTGATGGATCATGCCCTGCGAATCGCTGACCGTGACCGCCTTCGCGCCTTCCTGGATGAGCTTCTCGACGGTGTAGATCGCGACGTTGCCCGCGCCCGACACGGCGCAGCGCATGCCCTGAAGGCCCTGCTTGCGGCTTTCGAGCATCGACTGCGCGAAGTAGACCGCGCCGTAGCCGGTCGCTTCCTTGCGCACCAGCGAGCCGCCCCATTTCAGGCCCTTGCCGGTGAGTATGCCTTCGTACGCGCCGGTGAGCTTCTTGTATTGCCCGAACAGGTACCCCACTTCGCGCGCGCCGACGCCGATGTCGCCGGCGGGGACGTCGACGGTCGGCCCGATGTGGCGGTACAGCTCGTTCATGAAAGCCTGGCAGAAGCGCATCACCTCGTTGTCCGACTTGCCTTTCGGATCGAAATTGGCGCCGCCTTTCGCGCCGCCGATGCCCAGGCCCGTCAGAGCGTTCTTGAAGATCTGCTCGAAGCCGAGGAACTTGATGATCCCGGCGTACACGCTCGGGTGGAAGCGCAGCCCGCCTTTGTACGGGCCGAGCGCGGAGTTGAACTGGATGCGGTAGCCCTTGTTGACCTGCACCTCGCCCTTGTCGTCGACCCACGTCACGCGGAACATCAACTGGCGCTCGGGCTCGATGATGCGGGCGATCACGTTGTGCCTGCGGTAGATCGGCCGGGTGTCCAGCAGCGGCTTGAGCGACACGAGCACCTCCTCGGCCGCCTGGTAGAACTCGTCCTGGGCGGGGCTGGTGCGCTTCAGATAATCGATGGTTTCGGCTACGTACGGCATTGACTGGGATCCTCGAGGAGGGGAGTGAATTTTGGCCGCGGGAGATTACCAGTACGCCGGGACCCGGTCTGCCCGGCGAACTGGACGGCCCTGCCGCGCGCCCGCCTGCTTAAAATTGCCGCCTGGACAAACCCGCCTCAGGAGAATCATGAGCAGCCCCACCCGACCGTTCCTCGCCGCCGCCGCGCTCGCTGCGGCGCTGGCCGCCGCGCCCGTGCACGCGCAAAGCTACCCGTCGAAATCGGTGCGCATGATCGTGCCTTTCGCCCCGGGCGGCGGCACCGACATCCAGGCACGGCTGCTCTCCAGGAAATTCCAGGAGAGCACCGGCCAGAACTTCATCGTCGACAACCGCCCGACCGCCAACGGCATGCTCGGCGCGGAGCTCGCGGCGAAATCGCCGCCCGACGGCTACACCATTCTTTTCATGAGCGCGGCGCTCGCGGTCAACACCACGCTCATCAAGAAGCTGCCGCTCGATCCGCTGAAGGACCTCGAAGGCGTGAGCCTCGTGTCGTCGGTGCCGCTGATCCTTGTGGTGCATCCGAGCCTCCCGGTGAAGAACCCCAGGGAGCTCGCGGCGCTGTCGAAGAAGAACAGGAGCGGCATGAACGCCGGCTCGAACGGCAACGGCACGACGAGCCATCTTTCGCTCGAGATGTTCAAGCAGATGTCCGGCGCCAACGCCACCCACATCCCCTACAAGGGCGCCGGTCCGGCGACGGTGGCGCTCGTCTCCGGCGAGAACGAGTTCAGCTTCCCGACCGTGCTCGCCGCAATGCCTCACATGAAATCGGGCAAGCTGCGCGGTCTCGCCGTCACCACCCCGAAGAAATGGGGCTCGCTCCCCGAGCTGCCGACGATGGCGTCGTTCTATCCCGGCTTCGACACCGACAACTGGTACGGCATGTTCGTGCCCGCGCGCACGCCCGCGGAAGTGAAGCAGCGGCTCAACGCCGAGATCCTGAAGGCGCTCAAGGCGCCTGACGTGCGCGAGTTCATGGCGAGGGAAGGCGGCGAGCCCGTGGGCACTACGCCCGACGAGATGAACGCGTACTTCAGGAAGGAAGTCGACAAGTTCGCGAAGGTGATCCGCGCGGCGAAGATCAGCGTCGACTGAAAACGTCAAAAGCAAAGCTTGAACACGGAGGACACGGAGGTCCACGAAGGGCACGGAGGAAAGTCGAACAGGTCATCGCGAGGAGCGAAGCGACGACGCGATCCCGTGGCGCACGTATCGGCCGCGCCGAGATTGCTTCGTCGCTGCCGCTCCTCGCAATGACGGTTGGTTCTCCTCCGTGCCCTTCGTGTTAACGCTTTGCTTTTAGCTTTTAACCCCCGCCGGCATCGAGCCAGCCCGCGACCATCTCCCGCGCCTCGGGCTTCACGCCCTTCCAGTGCGGCAGGTTCGACTCGGCGCGCGGGTCGCCCCAGTTGAGCACCGCGACCTCGCGCAGGCGTGCGTGCACTTCCTTCGTCTTCGACGCGGCATAGCGGTCGAGCACGCGTGCAAGGCCGTAATCGAGCATCAGCGGCTGCCTGGCGAGCAGCACGAGCAGCCGCACCACCGCCTGCTTGAAATGCTGGTCGGGAAGCTGGATCGCGGCCTCGATGATCGAGAACGCCAGCCGCCGCTGGAGCCACGAATCCTCCGGAATCGCGAGGCGCTCGCGCACGGTGTCGAAGACGCCGAAGTTGCCGCGCAGCGCCTGCATGCCGTAACGCGACGTCGGATCGCGCGTGAGCAGGTTGCGGTGCTCGAGCAGCGCGGTGACCCAGTGCGGGTCCGAGCCCGGCGTCTCGAGGAGGTTCTTGCGGCGCTCGAGGAACACCCAGAGCTCCTGCCAGCCGCGCCTGCCTTTCTCCGACAGCTCGGCTTCGGGATCGTAGCTGAAGTAGGCGTGCAGCAGCGCGCGATAGCAGCGCCGGAAAGGCCGCACGAAATAGCGATAGCGCTCGACGTATTCGAGCAGCGCCTTCATACGCTCGGGCTCTTCGATGAGGCGCGCGCCGTCGATCTCGCGCGTGCAGCCGTAGCACACGAGCCGCGCCTGGCCCACGCCGTCGAGCGCGCCGTCGCGGCGGTACGCCTTCACCGCGGCCGCGACCTCGTCGTCGCTAACCTCCTCGATGCCGGTGCCGCCGGCGGTCCAGCGCTGAAGCTGCGGCAGCTCGGCTTCGAGTATCGACGTGTCGCGCACGTCGAGATCGGCCAGCGCGGCCGCGTTCGCTTCGCGCAGGGCGTGATGGAGTCGGTCCAGTGAAGTCATTGCGAGGGACGAAGTGACGAAGCCATCTCGTGGCGGACGATCGGACGCTCCGGGATCGCGTCGTCGCTGGCGCTCCTCGCGATGACCATCGCTAGATCCTGCACGTCCCGAACTCGCCGCGGCTCGACGGATCGACCGCCGGCCGCGCTTCGCCCAGGCCGAGGAACTCGAGCCTGAGCTCGATGCGGCGGCTCGCCTCGAGCGATTTGCGCGCCGAGTTGGACGAATAGCCGCCGACCAGGAAGAGATCGCGCACCTGCTCTTTCTGTTCCGGCGTCAGCGAATGCTCGGTGGGGCCTGACGGCGCGAGCAGCGTGCACAGCACGCGCTGGCTGCGCTGCAGCGAGAGATCGAGGTTGAGCAGGTAGTCGCCGCGCTGATCGGCGAAACCTTCTACGACGATGCGCTTCAACCACTTGCGGCCGACGTCGTCGCGCGCGATCGCGAGCACCTCCGGCACGAAGGTGCGCAGGTACTCGGCCTGCTCTTTCGAAAGCCTGGAGCTGCCGGTGTCGAAGCGCGCCCGGTCGCCGAAATCGATCACGTTGCGCGCCTTGTCGATGGTGATGCCGGGATATTTCTCGGCGGCGTGCACCAGGCGGTCGACGACGAGGTCGATCTGCTTCTCGCGCTCGGCCGTCGCGCGCTCGGCCTCGGTGACGTTCTTGGTCACGGCCAGCAAGGCCACGCTCATCACGAGCAGGAACAGCACCGTGAGCGTGGACATGAGGTCGGCATACGAGATCCAGAACGGCTTCTCGGCTTCGTCCCTGGCCTTACGGGCGACGACGTAGCGCGAGCCGAACATCTCAGCGGCTCACCGATTCCACCGCGGCCTGCAGCTCCTGGATGCCGAAGCGCAGGAGCTTCACCGACTCCGAGAGCTGGCGGTGGAAATCCTTGTTGACGTCCTCGAGCGTCTGGCGCACGCCCTGGCTGAACGCACCGTGCGCTTCACCGAGCACTTCCGACACGCGCTCGAGATACCCGCCCGCTTCGCGCTGCGCATCGGCCAGCGCCGACGCCGCGCGCTCGATGCGCGCGACCGTCTCCTGCGTGAGCGCGGTCTCGCGCTTCGCCTGGTCGACGACGGTCTGCAACGATGTGACGAGCTGCGCGATCGCCGCACGTGCGCCTTCGTAGTCGGACACGACCGACGTGAGACCGCGCGATACGCCGGCCACCGATTGCGCGGCTTGCGCGAGGCGCTCGGCCACGACGTCCGACTTCTCGATCGCGCCGGAGACCGCTTCGCCCGCTTTCGCAAAATCGGCGACGGCGCTCGACACCGTGTTCGCGCCCATGTTGAGCGAGACCAGCGCGTCGTTGGTCGAGCGCTGCATGGCGTCGACCGCGCCTTTCATCTCGTTCACCGCGCGATTGACGCCGTCGACGATGCCGGACACCTGGCCGCCGACCTCGCCGACCATGCGCGAGGTCTGGCTCGCGAGCGCCTCGTTCTGCTGGCGCGTGGCATCGGTCGTCTCGCGCACCTGCCGGCTCAGGCTCTCGGTCACTTCGCCCATGCGCGTCCCGAGCTCCTCGAGCGTGGCTTGCAGCCTCTTCTGCGTCTCGCCCTGCGATTCCGCGACCGCCGTCCTGATCTGCTGCACGAACTCGGCGGTCGCATCGTTCATCGCCTGCTGCCGCGATTCCGCCCCGGTCAGCGCGTGACCGAGCTGCTCGGACATCGCCGAGGCGCCGCGCGCGCCCGCGGCTTCGAGGTTCGACGCCATCTGCTCGACCGACGATTTCATCTCCGCGACCGCGCGATCGACGCCTTCGACGATCGCCGACACCTGCCCCCCGACTTCGCCGACCATGCGCGAGGTCTGGTTGGCGAGCGCTTCGTGGTGCTGGCGGCTCGTCTCGGTCGTCGCCTGCACCTGGTTCGCGAGGCGCTCGATGACTTCGCGCATGCGGTTGGAAAGATCGTCGAGCGTGCCGTTGAGCCGCGCCAGCGTCTCGCCCTGGGACTGCGCGACCACGTTGCGGATCTGCTGCACGAACTCCGCCATCGTGTCGTTCATCGTGCGCTGGCGCTGCTCGGCCGCGGCGAGCGATTGCTCGAGGCGGTCGGACATCGCCGACGCGCCGCGCGTGCCGGCCGACTCGACGTTCCTCGCCATCTGCTCGAGCTTGGCGACCGCGGTATTGAGCGTGTCGATCGTCTTCGCCTCGAGCGCGTGGATGCCGGTGACCTGCTCGCCGAACAATCCCTGGAGCTTCTGCGTGTGGCCGCTCATCACCTGGTCGAGCATGCCCTGCACCGCGCCCCACTGCTCGGTACGCAATCCGCGCAGGCCTTCGGCGACGTCGAGCAGCGGCTGCTTCATTCCGGTCTCGATCCCGGCGGCGAGTCGCTCGGCCATCGCATTGGTCGCGGCGATCTGGCGATCGCCGATGTCACGCAGCGCCGTCCTGAGCTCGGCGGAGAGCTCGGCGTTGCGGTCGATCGAGGTCTCGGACGCTTTCACCAGGCGCGCGAGATATTCCTCGCCCGCGCCCGCCTCGAACAGCGCGTCGAGCGCCTGCACCAGCTTCTCGACCTTGGCGTACAGGCGCGCGATGACGAGGCGCTCGATCAGCGTGACGACCATCGCCAGCGCGATCGCCACGGCCGAGACGAGGAACGCCTCGTAGACGCCGTGCAGCAGGCTGTTGAGGCTGTCGCGGACGATGACCGGGTTCTCGGAGACCTGGAACGCCCGCAGCCCGATGAGCAGGCCGAAGAACGTCCCGATGATCCCGATACCGGTGAAGATGCCCGGCAGGTGGCGGAAGAACTCGGTGCGCAGCGGCGTGTCGACGACGATCTCGGGACGGAAGAGCGCCTCGGCCGGCACCGTCGAGCGCCAGCGGATGATCGGGTCCGGGCCCGGCGTGGACTCCTGCTCGTGGAGCGTGTGCGAATACTCACGCCACAGGTGCGAGAGCACGCCCTTCTCGCCGAACGCCCGGCCGATCTCCGACGGCGGCTTGCCGTCCATGCCGCGCACCCGCCTGGTCGCGCGCGACAGCCGCCACGACACGACGAACGACGGCACGAGGAAGAACAGCAGGAACGCGGCGGTCAGCACCGCGAGGATGACCGCGAACACGTAGACGTGCTGCGGCAGGTTTTCGAAGATTCGGAGGTCTATCTGCATGTCAGGGTTTTCCGGCGACGCTCATGACGTGCGGGAATCGTACCGTAAGGAACAGGATCACGCGTCCATGTGGCTCACGTGTGCCGCGACGATACGCCACCCTTCGGGCATGCGCACCCACGCCTGGCTCTGGCGGCCGTGCTTGCCGTGTCGGGTGAACTCGATGTTGGTCGTCGCGTAGTCGCGGCCGTAGGTCGTCACCACCCGCTGGGTTTCGACCCGCGCGAGGCCGGCCGGGTTGCGCGCCGAGCGATAGCCGGCGATCGCAGCGAAGCCGTAGAGATTCTCGCCGGCGCCGTAGCGCAGCGTGAGCGCGTCGTTCCAGAACAGCTCGTTCAGCACGGGGACGTCGTTGGCGATGATCGCGTCCTGGTAACGCTGGAAGGCCTCGCTGACTTCCGCCAGCACCTCCGGATTGTTGATCTCCATGTAATCTTCTCCCGGTAAACCGCCAAGAATACCGCCGACCAGGAACAAAGGAGAGAGCAATGCGCCTGACGCCGATCACCTCCAAATCCGCGCTTCCGCCCGAGCAGCAGCACGTCGCCGACGCCGTGCTCGAGGTGTTCGGCCACATCCGCGGGCCTTTTTCCATGCTGCTGCACAGCCCGGAGCTCGCGCTGCAGCTCCTGCCGCTGGTGACGTTCGTCCGCAAGCACAACGTCATCGAGCCGAACGTGCGCTTTGCGGCGATCCTGACCGCCGCGCGCGAGAACGAGGCGCGCTACGTCTGGGCGGCGCAGGTCGAGCAGGCGCGCAAGAACGGCATCCGCGAGGCGCTGATCGACCTCGTCCGCTCGCGCGCGGATTCCTCGAAGTTCGAAGGCGAGGAGCGCGCAGCGGTCGACTACGTGCGTGAGCTCGTGAACAAGCACCGGGTCGACGCCGCGACGTTCGCGACGCTGCGCGACAAGCACGATCCGAAGTGGATGGTCGAGCTGACCGCGGTCGCGAGCTTCTTCGGCTTCGTCTCGCAGATCTGCAACGCGATGGAGGTCGAGCCGCCGGAAGGGCTGGACCGATTTTGAAAAACGATTAACCGCAAAGGACGCCAAGGACGCAAAGGAAAACGATGCGGGAGCGAACGCCCGTCATTCCCGCGTCAGCGAGAATCACTTTCTTGCCATCACCGGGTCGTCCGGTTGCCCCTGTCGTTAACGAGCTTGGTTTTCCTTTGCGTCCTTTGCGGTGATCAGCTTTTTTCAGCTCGGCTGGAAACCAAACAATCTGGCGGGCGTGTCCCACAGCACCTTGCGCCGGTCCGCCTCGTTCGGCAGCCAGCGCTGGATGCAGATCGACGGCGGGCCGTAGTCGAAGCGCGCGTCCAGGCGCACGAAAGGCCAGTCCGAGCCCCATACGCAGCGGTCGAGCGTGTAGGCCTCGATGCACGCGGCGACGTAGGGATCGACGTCGGTGTAGGGATAGCCGGCGAGCGACGAGCGGAACGGTCCCGAGATCTTCACCACGTGATCGCCCGCGCGGCCGAACTCGAGCAGCTCGCGGAAGCCCGGCTGGTCCAGACCCCTGGAAGGATCGGGACGGCCGAAGTGGTCGAACATGCAGCGCACGCCCGCCTTGCGCAGGATGGGCGCAGCTTCGGCGAGGTTCGCCTTCTCGAGATGCACCTGGAGAAACAGGTCCATCTCCTTGATGCGCGCGAGCAGCTTGTCCGCGCCCGGCTCGGTCAGCTCGCGCAGGCCGTGGCCCATGAGGTTGACGCGGATGCCGACCACGCCCTGGTCCTTCAGCGCAGCGAGATCCTTGTCCGAGATCTCCGGCTTCACCAGCGCCACGCCTTTGAAGCGGCCGTTCGATTCCGCGATCGCGCTCAGCATGCAGCGGTTGTCGGCGCCGTACGGCCCCGCGCCGACGAGCAGGCCGTGCGTGAAACCGTGGAAGTCGAGCACCGCGCGGAACTGCTTCGCGGTGCCCATCTGCGACGGATGGGGGTGATACAGCGTCTCCGGCGAAAAAGCGTAGGACTTGTCGCAGAAGACGTGGGCGTGGCTGTCGACGGCGTTCATCGATCCTCCTTGTTGATGTGAGACCGATGGTAACGCGTTCCGTCATTCCCGAACCGAGCCAGCGGGCGCTGTCGGGTATCCGTCAAACGTGCAGAGTCAAAACGGATTGCCGCCTTCGGGGGAACGACGAATGCTCACTGCGGCTCGATCCTGGCCGCCTTGATCACCTTCGCCCATTTCGCGGCCTCGGCCCTCATGTAGCTGCCGAACTTCTCGGGCCCCATGAACTCGAGCTCGACGCCGTAGCCTTCCATCTTCTTCTGCACGTCGGGCGTATTCAGCGCCTGCTGCACGTCGGCGGCGACCTTGTCGACGATCGGCTTCGGCACGCGCGACGGCGCGCACACGCCGTACCACACCATCAGCTCGAAGCCCGGGACGGTCTCGGCGATCGCGGGCACTTCCGGTAGACGCGGACTGCGCTTCTTCGAAGTCACGCCGAGCGCGCGCAGCTTGCCGCTTCGCACGTTCTCGACGTGCGCAGGCAGGTTGGTGATCTGCGCGTCCATGCGCCCGGCGAGCAGATCGGTGACGACGAGCCCGACGCTCTTGTACGGCACGTAGACCACGTCGATGCCGGTCATCATGCGCAGGAGCTCCATCGACAGGTGACCCGACTGGCCGATGCCCTGCCCGCCGTAATTGAGCTTGCCGGGATTCGCCCTGGCGAGCGCGATCCATTCCTTCATGGTCTTCGCGGGGCTCGACGGCGGCACGACGAAGATGTTCGGCGTCGCGCCGACATGCGCGACCGGCGCGATCTCCTTGGCGAAATCGTACGGCAGCTTCCTGTAGAGCGACGGCGCGACCGCGTCGGAGACCGGGCAGAAGAGCAGCGTGTAGCCGTCGGGCGTTGCGCGCGCGGCCGCGGTGGTCGCGATCGTGTTGCCCGCGCCGGGCCGGTTCTCCACGACGACCGCCTGGCCCCAGATCTCGTTGAGACGCGTGGCGAGCACGCGGCCGACCGCGTCGGTCGGACCGCCCGCGGCGGGCCCCATCAGGAGGCGTACGGGTTTGGTGGGATAGGCAGGCGGCTGAGCGCCATGAGCGGCGCCGGAAATGAAAGCGGCCGCCGCAAGGGAGGTGATGAGCTTCAAGGGAAATGACCTTCAGGAACTACGGGAGAGGCGCGTAGGGTATCAGACGGGCGGGCGGCGCGTTACGGCTGCGCCGAACGCACCCTACGCCGTCGCGAAAACCCTACGTGCCTTCAGGCCCCGGCGGCGGGCGCTTTACGCCCTCCTGCGAAGCACTGCCGCCCTCCCCCTCAGGGCCGGGATGAGTTTCAACCGCGGCTTTTTGCGCATCCTCGATCGGCTCGATCGCCACGAACACCGGCACGTCGGGCATCTCCTTCGTACGATCGGCGCGCGCGGCGGCGATGTCCTCGTGCGCGCGTGCGACTTCCGCGAGGAAGATCGCCTCGGCGAGCTTCGCCTGCTCTTCGCGCACCATCGCATTGATCTGCGTAATGCGTGCGTTCGCCGCGGCGATCGCGGCGCCCGCGCGGTGCCGGGGCGCGAGCCGCAGCGTGTCCTCGGCGAAGCGGATGATGCGATTGACCAGCGTATCGGCGATGAGACCGGTCGCGAACGCGACGAGCACGAGGATCGGCCGCGCGGGCTCGTTCGCGACGACCTGGAGCAGGTAATACACCGCCATCGCGAGGAAAGGCGCCGACAGCAGGTACATGAAGTTCTGGATCAGCGCGCGGCGGAACGCGAAGGTGTAGCGGCGCTGCTCGTCCTCGTCGATCACGGGCTCGCCGACGACCTTCATGAACCACGACGAGCGCCGAGCCGCGGGAAAATCGCGAAACTCCTCCTGGATCTCGGGCACCCGGCGCGTGAGATTGATGCCCGCGCCGAACATCGCGAGCAGCACGACGTAGAACGGCACCGCGAGACCGCCTTCGATGTACGGGCTGCTGCGCGACGAGGTGGAGATCTCCAGCGGATTGGTCGCGCGCGTCTCCGCCGGCCTGGCCTCGACGGCTTTGGCCGCGGCTCTCACGGCCTCTCCCTCGACGGGCACAGCGCCTTTCTCCGCCTCGCGCGCCGCCGGCTTCGCATCGCGCGGCCGGGGCGAGGTGCTCGTCTCGTCGCGCTGGGTGACGATGCCGCCGATGTTGATGAACCATTGCGGCTCGCTCTTGCTGCTCGCCGAGGTCGCGCGCACCAGCCCGACCGGCGCTTTCTCCATGATCGAGATCAGATAGCTGCTCTGCAGGATCATCGTGCTGACGACGACCGGCACCGCGAGCGAAGCGAACACGAGCGTGTACATCGCCATGTACAGCCCGCGCTGCTTGGACGGACCGATCGTGCCGGTGAAGAGACAGATCAGCACGATCACGAGCACCACTGCGACACCCGCGAGCGACCAGGCGACCGCGTGGCTGAAGCTGCGCGGATAGCCGATGTTCAATTCGGTCTTGCCGGAAACCGTGCGCCCGCGATGCGGCCCCGTCACTTCGGCGCGCACCGTGACGGACGAGCTTCTGAAACCGCGCGCGTCCGGCGAGAGCGCGAGCGTCGCCTCGAAGCGCTCGCCGGGCCTGATCTCGAGGACATCGCCGCCGAGGTAGTACTGGCTGATCACGTCCTCGACCGTCAGCCTCACCACCCCGGCCTGCAAAGGCTCGCCCTGCATCGTCGCGCGGCCGGCGACGTCGAGCCTGACGATGCCCCGGCCGGCTCCGTCGTCGGCGTACTCCGGCGTCACGCGCAGGAACACCTGCACGCTCGATCGCAGCGGATTGAAGCCGAGGCGGTCGGCGATCTCCTCGCGATAGGCGACGACCTTGAACAGGATCACCACCGTCGCGATCGTGATGACGAGCACCGCGATCGCTTTCAGCCAGTCGACACGCGCGCGCTCGGGCTCTTCCGCGATTGCGCCCGCAGGACTTGCGACGGAGGCCCCGTCCCCCTCGGGGGAAGGGCTGGGCTGGGGTTGGTTTTGATCCGACGTCGGATGTTGATCGTTCATACGTCTGCTCCTGCCGTATGCTTGCGTTCGCCAAACCATGGAACGTAGCGCATGCGGGCGCAACCTCGCAATCTCGGCGCTCCGGCGTTGAAAACATGACGACACTCGAACCGATCGACGGGCTGGACGAATACCTGAGCGAGACCCTCGCCGCCTGGAATTGCCCCGGCCTCGCGGTCGGCGTCGTGCACGAGGACCGGCTCGTCTACGCGAAAGGCCACGGCTACCGCGAATACGCCGAAAAGCTGCCCTTCACCGAACGAACGATCTTTCCGATCGCGTCCAACACCAAGCTCTTCACCGCGATCGTCGCCGGCCTGCTGGTGGAGGAAGGCCTGCTCAGCTGGGACCGGCCCATCCGCGAATGCGTGCCCTCGATCCGCTTCTACGACGACGCGTTGAACGGCTCGGTCACCCTGCGCGACATGCTCGCGCACCGCACCGGCATCAACCGCCACGATTCGATGTGGTTCCGCTCCGAGCTCACGCGCGAGCAGATGTTCGACCGGCTCCGCTACATGGAACCGAGCGACTCGCTGCGCCAGAGCTTCGTCTACAACAACGTGATGTACGCGGCGGTCGGCCACGTCATGGAGCTCGTCAGCGGCGAATCGTGGGAGTCGCTGGTGCAGCGCCGCCTGCTCGACCCGGTCGGCATGCGCAACACCGTGTTCACGATGCCGGAGGTCTATCGCAAGCCCGAGTACGCGACGTGCTACACCGAGAAGCGCGGCTCCACCGAGCTCATGCGGGTTCCGCCGAACGAGCACATGATCGCGGCAGGTCCCGCCGGAGGTCTCAACTCCGACATCTCCGACATGGCGCGCTGGTTGACGATGCTGATCGGCGCCGGCGCCATCGACGGCAGGCAGGTCGTCCCGCAATCGGTGCTGGCGGCGACCATCGCGCCGTCGGTGGCGATCGCCAACTTCATGCTCGCGATCCGCGGCTGGACCGAGCTCCTCAATCCGACGTACGGCCTCGGCCGGCACACCGCGGTCTACCGCGGGCGGCTGCTGTCCTATCACGGCGGCCTGTTGAGCGCCATGTATTCGCAGGTGTCCTACCTCCCCGTCGAAAAGCTGGGCGTCGTCGTGTTCGCGATCGGCGACCATTGCGGCGTGCTGCGCGACTCGATCACGTGGAACGTTTACGAGCGTCTGCTCGGCATGGACGAGACGCCGTGGAACGCACGCTTCGCCGCCATCGTCGCGAAGAACAAGGACGCGCAGGTGGCGGCGCGCAGCAAGGCGGCGAGCGGCCGCGTCGCCGGCACCCGACCTTCGCATCCGATCGCGGATTACGCGGGCACCTTCGAGCATCGCCTGTATCCGCCGCTGAAGATAGAAGCGGCCGGCGACGCGCTCGAGCTTCGCTTTCGCGCGTTCGCGCTCCCGCTCGAGCACGTTCATTACGAGCGCTTCGAAACGCCCGACGACGAGATCCACGGCAAGTGGTCGGTGAACTTCAGCGTGGATCCGCAGGGCGAGGTCGGCGCGCTGACGATGACTCTCGACGAGGCCGAAGCGGTGTTCACCCGATCCGCCGAAGCGCTCTCGGCGGAGACGGCCGCCGCGCTGGCGGGCGTTTACGAGACGCCGGGCGGCTTCAAGTGCGAAGTCGCGCGGCGCAACGAGACGCAGCTCTTCTTCCTCGAGCCCGGCCAGCTCGAGCGGCGCCTCGTCCCGTACGGGCGGCTGCGCTTTCGCTGCCCCAGCTTTTCCGACGTCCTCTACTCTTTCAGCATGGACGGCGACGCGGTCACCGCGATGACGATCAAGACCGAGAGCGGCGAATGGGCGCTGCAGCGCCGGTGATCACCCTCCCAGGAGCTTGTCCAGATGCGCCTGGAGCGCGCGATCGAACGCTTCGGGCTCTTCGCCGAAAGCGTTGCGGAAATTGGCGAGGGGATCCTGCGACCGGCGGAACGCCTCGAAGAATCGCTTCACGGCCGCGAGCGAATGACGCTGAACCAGGAAATCGGTCATGACGAACGCCAGCGGATAGGTCGCATCGAATCCGTACTTCCGGCGGGTCTCCACCCAGTCCGCGAAGGTGTCGACTGCGATGAGCCGCGGCAAACCCTGTTTGGCCCGAAGCCCGCGCAACGTCCGGATCATGCGCTCGCGCGCGGCGGCGACGTCGTCCAGGCCGAGCGCGTCGGTGACGTTGAACGCCATCCATTCGGCGAAACCTTCGATCAGCCACTGCGGCCGCGCGATGCCCGGACGATTCGCGAGCGTGAGCTGCACGTTGTGCGTGAGCTCGTGAGCCATGAGCTCGATGCGCTCGGGCCAGGTGAGACCGGCGACCTGCGGCGCATTGACCAGCAGCGTATAGCTGCCCACCGCGGCCTTCGAAAATTCGGACGCCGAGTGCGCCACGGCGCGCTCGACCTTGAGATAGCGGATCAAGCCCTCCTCGAATTCCTCGCGGCTCGTATAGACCTGCAGCGATCCGCGAGGCACCGGCAGGTCGAATTTCGTCACCATCACCTGCACGATCGCATCGACCGCCTGGCGATAGTCCGCGATGCGGCGCGCGTCCACGACCTCGGCCTGCGGCGGCATGCGGAACGACAGCTCTTCGGCCGATGCCTGCGAGTACCAGAGCATCGGCGCTACGAATACGCTCCACCAGAGCCTCATGGCGCCGCCGGTGTGCGATCGCAGTAGACGAGCTCCGCCGCCCCGCCGCGCTTTCCCGCGACGATCGCCACCTGGCCGAACTCTTGCGCGATCGCGATCGCTTCGTCGCAGCCGACGTCGAGCACGAGCACGCTCTCCTCGGGCTGCCAGTCGGGCCGCGCGGGGACGCCGCTGCCCGCGAGCCATTCGAAGCCGCGATCGCGCAGCAGGGCGAGGAGCTCGGCCTGGCGCCGCGCGTTCTCCGCCTCGGTAAACTGCCGCGAGCCCGGGTTCCACGCGGTCATGAACGCCCACGCATCGGCGCGGCGCTCTTCGAGCAGCCCGTCGAGCGCGGCCGAGCGCGCCCCGATCGTGAGATCGATCGCGTCCGGCGCGTACACGCGATACGTCGTCGCGCGATACGCCGCATCCAGGTTCGCCGCGTCGGGCATCGGAGCATTGTAAGGCCCCGCCCGACGTCCGATCGGCGCTTGCGCGTGCGCACCACGCCTTCGATACTGTGGCTGCACGCTCCTCAATCCAGGAAGGAACCGCCATGGACCCACTCCAGGTCGAGCAGAACTTCCACAGCCTCTCGGTGCGGGACCTGCTCGAGGCGCGCGACCTCTATCACTACCACCTCATCCACAAGGCCGGCGTGGTCGGCACCGCGGTCGGCCTGTACCTCAAGCGGCGCGAAGGCGACACCGGAGAGCGGACCTTCGACAACGCCGTCGTCGCAGCCGATTCGTGGCCGTGCGTGCTCGTCATGGTGAAGGAGTGGATCGACGAAGCGTTCTTCCGCGGCGACGGCCAGGGCATACATCCCAACGAGATGGTGCCGAAGATGCTGTTCCTGCCCGACGGCCGCACCGTGCCGGTGTGCGTGGTCAAGGTGACGCCCGGCGAGCACCAGACGAACGTGCCCGAATGGCACTGGCCCAGGGGATTGATGGGCGGCGGCTTTCCGCTGCAGGTCGACGTGCAGGGCGTCACCCGCACCGCGACCGTCGGCTGCCTCGTCAGCGACGGGCACACGACGTACGCGCTGACCAATCGCCACGTGTGCGGCGCGCCCGGCGAGAAGGTCTACGCGCTGTCGGGCGGCAAGCGTGTGGACGTCGGGCGCGCGAGCGACAAGCAGCGCACGCGGCTGCCCTTCAACGAGGTCTATCCCGACTTCGCGATGAAGCGCACCTACGTCAATCTCGACGTCGGCCTCGTCGAGCTCGGCGACGTGAACCGGTGGACGTCGCAGGCGTACGGCCTCGGCCAGATCGGTCCGATGGCGGATCTGTCCGAGCGCAACTTTTCGCTCAAGCTCATCGGCGCGAAAGTCGTCGGCTACGGCGCCGCGTCCGGTCGCCTCGAAGGGCGCGTGAGCTGCCTCTTCTATCGCTACAAGACCGTCGGCGGCTACGAGTACGTCTCCGACTTCCTCATCGCGCCGTCAGAGGACGCGGGCACGCAGCCCGGCGATTCGGGCATGGTGTGGCACCTCGCGACCGACGACGAAGAACCGCCGTGCCCGCTCGCGATCGAGTGGGGCGCGCAGGTCTTCGTGCAGGGCTTTGCCGCCGGGCGCTATCGCTTCGCGCTCGCGACGAGCCTCTCCAACGTCTGCAAGCTGCTCGACGTCGAGCTCGTGCAGGCGCACAACACCGGCGTGCGCCCGTACTGGGGACAGACGGGCCACTACAACATCGCGTCGTTCGCCATCCGCGCGCTCGCCGACGGCAAGCTCTCCACCCTCATGCAGAACAACATCGACCGCGTCAGCTTCACGCTCGAAGGGCTCGATCCGAAAGCGATCAAGGCCGCGCTCAAGCTCGCGAAAGAGAACGACGATTTCGTCCCGCTCGCCGACGTGCCCGACATCGTGTGGAAGAACCCCGCCAGCACCATCAAGGGCGGGCGCACCCGCGGCTCGAGCCGCCCCGAAAATCCGACGCATTATGCGGACATCGACGAGCCGCACCCGACCACGGGCAAGACGCTGCGCGCGCTGAGCCTCGCCGATCCGCGCAAGAATCTCACCGTGAAAGCGTGGCAGGCGTTCTACGACGCGTGCGGCCACAAGGCCGCCGCCGAGCGCGGCCTGCTGCCGTTTCGCGTCTGGCAGTTCTACGACGAGATGGTGAGCGCGGTGGCCGCGGGCGACATGACGCGGTACGTCTGCGCCGCCGGCATCGTGTCGCACTATGTCGGGGATGCCTGCCAGCCGCTGCACGGCTCGATGTACGCCGACGGCTACGGCAACGTCGGCGAAGGCGTGCACTCGTGCTACGAGACCGACATGATCGACCGCTTCTCGAAGCATCTGGTTCCGGCGGTGCAGTCGCTGGTGGACGCGCAGCAGCGTTACCGCGTCGTCGGTTCCGGTTTCGAGGCCGCACGGGAGACCGTCGAGCTGATGGACCGCACCGCGAAGACGATCGACGTGCGCGCGCTCATCGACAGCTACATCGCGGCGGGCAGCAAGAACGTCGTCAAGGTGCAGCAGGCGATGTGGGACCGCTGGCGCAACGAGACCGCGCGGGTGATGGCCGACGGCGCGCACGTGCTCGCGATGATCTGGGCGAGCGCATGGAAAGCGGGCGGCGCGCCGGCGTCAGCGAGCGTCGGGCCGGTCGATCGCCAGGCGCTGATGGCGCTCTACCGCAATACCAAGTTCGTCGAGTCGCTGGACCTCAACCACATCGGCCCGGTGCTCGAAGGCGGCCCCGCACCGGCGGTGGACGACATGATGAAGCCCACCGCGGTCAGGAAGAAGGCGAAGAAAAGGACTTTCGCCTGACGTTCAGTCGACCTGCACCTTGCCTTTGCGGATCACCTCGGCATAGCGCGCGATCTCGCGCTTGAAGAACGCCGCAAACTCCTGCGGCGAGCTGCCGACCGGATCGGCGCCGTCCTGCCGGATGAAGTCGCGTACCGCAGGGCTCTTGATCGCTTTGGCGGTCTCGGCCGAGAGCTTGCTCACGATGAGCGCCGGCGTTCCCGCGGGAACGAAGAGCGCGTACCAGTTCGCCGATTCGAATCCCGGATAGGTCGCTGCGAGAGGCGGCACGTCCGGCGTGGCGGACGAAGCCTTGAGCGAAGTCACGCCGAGGGCCCTCACCTGCCTGGCGCGAATCGGCGGCAGCGCGGTCACCGCGCCGGTGAAGGTGAAGTCGACTTCACCCCCGATGAGCGCGGTCATCGCCGGCGCGCCGCTCTTGTACGGGATGTGGTGCACGTCGATGCCGGTGCGCTGCTTGAGCATCTCGACCGCGAGATGGTTGGCCGAGCCGCTGCCGCTCGATCCCGCGTTGAGCTTGCCGGGCTGCGATTTCGCGAGCGCGACGAACTCCTTGACGGTGCGCGCGGGCACGGTGGGGTGCACGACGAGATACTGCGGCGCCGAGGAGATCTGCGACACCGGCGTCAGGTCTTTCAGCGCGTCATACGGCAGCTTCCTGTAGAGCGTCGCGCTGGTCGCGAGGAGCGAGGTGGTGACGAGCACGGTATAACCGTCCGCCGGTGCTTTGGCGACGATGTCCGCGCCGATCGTTCCCGAGGCGCCCGAACGGTTCTCGACAATGAACATGCCGCCGATGCTTTCCTGGAACGCTTTCGCGACGAGCCGCGCCTGGATGTCCGCGCCGCCGCCCGGATTGGTCGGGACGACGATGCGGACCGGCTTCGTGGGATATTGCTGCGCGTGCGCGGATGCCGCAGCGCACGCCGCGGCGACGAGCGTGCCGATGATGCTGTACTTCAAACTGCCCCCCTCGTTGTTGTCGTGTTGCAGGAGGAGGCGATTGTAGGGGTTACCGGGGGTCCGACCCCGGCTTCTTTGGGGTCGGACCCCGGTTCTTCAGGCGAACACCACCAGCACCCGCGCCTCGATACTCTCCCTCAACGGCGCCTCGGCGGGCGTATCGGGATGATCGAACGCCGCGTGCGGCACGAAGCGCGGCGCTCGCACGTCGGAGTCGTACTGCTTGAACACCAGCGCTTCGGCGGGCTGCATCTCGGGGAAATAGAGCCAGCGATGCGACGGCGAATGCGCGACGAGATAGATCTCGCCCGTGCGCGCCGCGTAGTGCACGTCGCTCGTCACGAGATCGGACACGCTCACCGAGCGCGCGTCGCACAGCGCGAGCGGGGCGTCGAGCACCGGGCCTTCGAGCGGGCGCCAGACGTTGACGATGGCGTAGCGATTGAAACCACCCCCATCCCGGCCTTCCCCCCGAGGGGGAAGGAGAAAAGCAGTTCCCTCCCCCTCAGGGGGAGGGTTAGGGTGGGGGTGGCTTTCCAGCACTTGCGACATCCTCCGCGGCCCCGACATCTCGGTGTAATCGTTATGCACGCGCCCGTTCGCCGACGGCCGCGCCCCGCTCACGCTTCTGCCGAACGTGAGCGCCGGTCCCGCCTCACGGCGGCGCACCAGGTGATCGAAGACGTACGCGGCGCTCCCGCCGACCGCGGCGCGCGCAAGCTCGGCGACTTGCGCGTAGTAGACGCTCGCGATCGCGGCTTCGTCGCCAAAATCGCTCACGGCGCTCGGCGCGTTCACCAGCATGAAGCCTTCACGCCCGATCGCGGGCGCGACTTCGGTCCTGCGCCCATCGGCGATGACTACCGGCCGCGCATCGGAGCGATAGTTGTTCCACGCAACGCCCTGCGGCGGCGGACACGCGTAGTCGTAAGGGCGCTCGTGCTGCCGCTCGATATAGCCGAGTGGCGCCACCACCGCTGCTTCCAGCACCGCCGCCATGTCAGTGGCTCCTCACGAAGCCGCGGAACTGGTCAGCCGTTCGTCCTTCGACTTCACTGCCGTCGCGCTCAGGGCGAACGCCGTGCCGCAGCGCGTCGCGCAGCCGTTCCGCCGCGCGCGAAAAGACACTCGCGATATATCTCGCCTTCGCAAGCTCGGCTTCGCGCGTGAGCGCTCTGAGCGAATCGATCGAGACCGTTCCCGGCACGCAGTGCGCAGGCGCTTTGTCGCGGACGAGCGCCACGGCGCCGCCGTCGATCGCACTCAGCACCACGCGGCCGGCGCGGTCGGTGCAGAACGTCGTCCCGGCAGCGAGCACGTGATCGCGCTGGTCGCCTTCCTGCGTGAGCCAGAGCGTGCCGCCGACGCCATGGACCGCCGCACCGGCCGGAAGCTCGACCGAAACGGCCTCGCGCGCCGCGATGGCCAGACGGCTGGCGCTGTTCGCTTGTGACGTGATATTCATGGAACCCTCCATGCTGTGTGCATCGACGAATCCACTATCCGCCCGCGCATGACGTGCGACAAACGATCTTTATGAATCCAGTGCATTCGCGTGACGCATGAGTGACCGCCTGCCTTCGCTCGATCTGCTCAAGGGCTTCGAAGCGGTCGCACGCCATCTGTCGTTCACCAAGGCCGCCGCGGAGCTGTTCGTGACGCAGTCGGCGGTGAGCCGGCAGGTGCGCCAGCTCGAGGCGCATCTGGGCGTGCGCCTTTTCGAGCGCCGCACGCGCGCGGTCGTGCTGACCGAGGCGGGCCATCTGTATTACAGCGAGCTCGCGCCGCTCCTCACTCAGATCGCCGACCTCACGCGCAGGGTCGCGGGCGCACGCGCGGAGATCAGGGTGCGCGTCACCGCCACGCTCACCTTCGCCGGGCTGTGGCTCGTGCCGCGGCTTGCCGAGTTCCAGGAAAGCCATCCGGAGATTCAGGTGCACGTCGTTGCGGACAACGTCGTGCGCGACCTCGTGCGCGACGATTTCGACCTCGCGATCCGCTATTGCAGCGAGGCGATTGCGGGTCCCGGTGCGCTGACGCTGTTCGGCGAGACGCTCACGCCGGTGTGCAGCCCGCAGCTCCTCGCGCGGGCGCCGTTGCGGTCGGTCGAAGACCTCGAGCGCCACGTGCTCATCCACTACAGCGACCTCGAAGGACGCGGGCAATGGCTGTCGTGGGACGCGTTTCTCGCGCGGCTCGACCGCGACGGCGTGCGCGGCAAGGGCGCCGCGCACTTCAGCCACTACGACCAGGCCATACGCGCCGCCCGCGCCGCCCAGGGCGTGGTGCTCGGCCGCCTGCCCGTCATCGACGCGGCGATGGACGAAGGGCTGGTCGCGCCCCTCGCGGGACAGGTCGCGGTCACGGTCAGCGAGCGCGCCTACTGGCTCGTCAGGAATCCGCAACGGGCGCCGACGCCCGAAGTCGGTCTCTTCGTCGACTGGATCACGAAAGAGGCGGCCCGCAGCGCCGCGCCGCGAAAAAACCCGGGGAAAGTCCGCGTCCGCTAAAGTTAGCGCGCCCCGGTGCCGTCAACTTCGGTTACAGGAAATCTGTAGCTGAAGGCATCCCCATGAACATCGTCATGCTCGACGACGAGCGCATCTCCCTCGCCGTCCTCAAAAACCACGTGGGGAAGCTCGAGGACACCCGCGGCCATGCGTTCACGCATCCCACGGACGCGCTCGCCTGGTGTGAGTCGAACGAAGCCGACGTCGTGATCGTCGACTTCCTGATGCACGACATGGACGGTCTCGAGTTCGTGCAGCGCCTCCGTCGCCTTCCCGGCAAGGAGGAGATCCCGATCCTGATGGTCACCGGCTCGCGCGATCGGGTGCTGCGCCATCGCGCGCTCGAATCGGGCATCAACGACTTCCTGACCAAGCCGGTCGACGTCATCGAGCTGCGCGCGCGCCTCAAGAACATGATCGCGCTCCGCGCCAGCCAGAAGAAGCTCATCCAGCGCGCGCGCCAGCTCGCGGTCGAAGCGTTCAAGAGCAGCCAGGCCGCCGCGGACGTCGCCGCCCGCGAGCACGAGGCGCTCATGTGCCTGTCGCTCGCGGCCGAGCGCCGCCAGCCCGAGACGCACGAGCATTTCGTGCGGCTGTCGCTCTATTCGAAGATCATCGGGCTCAGGCTCGGCCTCACCGAAGAAGAAGCCGAGCTGCTGCGTCTTGCCGCGCCGCTGCACGACGTCGGCAAGCTCGGCATCCCCGATCACATCCTGCTCAAGAACGGCAAGCTCACCGACGCCGAGTGGGGCACGATGAAGCAGCACACCCTGATGGGCGCCGAGATCCTCGGCCACGGCGGGTCGGCGATCCTGCGCGCGGGCGCGCAGATCGCGGTGTCCCATCACGAGAAGTTCGACGGCAGCGGCTATCCGTACGGATTGAAAGGCGAGTCGATCCCGCTCTTCGCGCGCATCGTCGCGGTCGCCGACGTCTTCGACGCCCTCACCAGCACCAAGCCCTACAAGCCCGCGTGGGACGTGCCCCGCGCGCTGGCCGTCATCCGCGACAGCAGCGGGACGCAGTTCGACCCGCTGTGCGTGCACGCGTTCTTCGAGGCGATCGACGAGATCCTCGCGGTGCGGGCGCAGCACGCGGATCCCGCGCCCACCGCCGCCGCGGCGTAAAGAAGGTCAAAAGCTTCAACACGGAGGACACGGAGGCGCACGGGGGACACGGAGGAAAACCTTAACCGCCGTGCATGTCCTCCGGTCTGTAGCCGTTGATCACGCGTTTGATCCCGTCACGCAAGTGCGCGGCGTTGAAGTTCAGCAAGAATCCAAGGTGAAATTCGCCTAGCCGAAGGTACGTCAACAGCTGTGCGGCATGCACCGGCAGCAGCTTGTCCACCGCCTTCACCTCGACCACCACACCACCCGCGACGAGCATATCGACTCGATAACCGATATCGAGCACCATATCGTCGTACTTCACCGCCAGCGGCACCTGCAGAACAACGCTCAAGGCTCGCTTCTTCAACTCATAAGCGAGGCAGGCTTCGTAGGCGCTTTCGAGCAAGCCCGGCCCGAGCTTGGTGTGAACCCTTAGCGCACTCGCGACAATCGCTTCGGCTATCGCTTCGTAATCCACGCCAGTCTCCACCATCATTCCCGACCTAACGTGCGAGGCGCGCGCGCTGTTGACGATCTTCCTCCGTGCCCTCCGTGCCCTCCGTGCCCTCCGTGTTCCTCCGTGTTGACGCTTTTTGCCCGGACATCGCCACAGAGTAGCGGATTGTGACTTAAGTCTCTGATTACGTGGGGCCTATCGGCATTGCGGCGCCTCCGACCGGAAAGGACTTTTGCCCTCCAAACGCCGGATTTAGGCCCATGAATGCGTCATATTTCTCACTTTGACATCGGGATATCCGGCTTATCTTCTCGTTGCAGCTTCACCATAACGAGAAGAAAGATCATGAGAACAACGACGATCGATGCGAAGTTGAGTGCGATACGCATGATCAGGGCGGCGTGGTTCGACGAATCGCTGGACGCGGAAGCGCGGGGGGACACCGCTGCCGCGGCGGAAGCGAAGCGCAACGTCGACGCGTGCGACGTGCAGATCCGTCGCATCGAAAAACAGCTCCACCCTCTGCATTCCGGCTACCCGGCGACGATCAAGTCGGCGTTCGGGATGCTGCGGCTGCGCACATAGCGGGAATAATCAGTCCGCTTTGGCGCCGCTGGCCCTGACCACCGGCACCCAGCGCGCGATGTCCTGCTGAACGTGCTTCGTGCACGCCGCGGGCGAGCCTCCATGGGGGTCGAGGCCGAGCGCGGCGAGGCGCTCTTTCACCTGGGTCGACTCGAGCGCCTTCTGCACTTCGGCGTTGAGCTTGTTGACGATGTCGGCCGGCGTGCCGCCCGGCGCCATGAAGAGGTGAAAGCCGGTGACGACGAACCCCGGGACGCCGGATTCGACGAACGTCGGCACGTCGGGCGCAACCGGCGTGCGCTTCGGCCCCGTCGTCGCGATCGCGCGCAGCTTGCCGCTCTTCACGTGCGCGATCGACGAAGCGACGTTGCTGAAGATCGAATCGAGCTCGCCGCTCAGCAGCGCGATCCCGGCCTGTCCCGCGCTCTTGTAAGGCACGTGCACGAGCCTGGTGCCCGTCATCTGCTGGAACAGCACGCCCGCGAGATGGTTCGCACTGCCCGGCCCCGACGAGCCGAACGTGACCTGCCCCGGCCTGGACTTGGCGAGCGCGATGAACTGCTTCGGCGTCTTCACCGGCATCGTCGGGTGCACCGCGAGGAAGTACTGGCCCGAGGTGAGCTGCGCGATGCACGTGAAATCCTTCAGCGGATCGTAGGGGAGCTTGCGCAGCGCCGGGTTGATGGTGAACTCCACCGCCACGTTCATCAGCGTGTAGCCGTCCGGCGGCGACTTCGCGACGAGCTCGCTGCCGATCACCGTCCCGGCGCCGGCGCGGTTGTCGACGATGATCTGCTGCCCCATCTGCTCCGAGAGCCTCGCCGCGAAGAGCCGCCCGACGATGTCGGTGCTGCCGCCCGGCCCGATCGGCACGATGAGACGGATCGGTTTGGCGGGATAGGTGGGTTGTGCGTGCACGGTGACTGCGACCAACGCAGCCGCGGTTGCAAGGGCAATGCGTAACCTCATGACTCCTCCTCGTTATTCTTTCGCACGGTGCGCGCCGGCGCACCGCGCCTTTATCGCGCCTCGACCTTGATCCCGCCGGCCTTGATCACTTTCGTCCACTTCGCGATGTCCGAGCGTATCAGCGCCCGGAATTCGTCCGGCGTGTTGTAGCGGATCTCCGCCCCGACGTGCGCATAGCGCTCCTTCGCCTGCGGCGACGAGAGTATCTGCACGATCGCCTGGTTGACCCGTGTGACGATCGCTTTCGGCGTGTGCGCGGGCGCGAGTATGCCGTTCCAGATCCCCGTTTCGTAGCCCGGCACGCCGGCCTCGCTCATCGTCGGGATATCGGGCGCGAGCCCCGAGCGCGACTTCGACGTGATCGCAAACGCTTTCACCTTCTGCGACTTCACGTGCGCCATGACCGAAGTGAGGCTGGGAAACCCGAGCTGTATCCGGCCCGACACGACGTCGAGGAGCGCGCCCGCGGTGCCTTTGTACGGCACGTGCACGAGCTTGATCCCGGTCATCACTTCGAGCAGCGCCATCGCCAGATGCGCCGGCGAGCCGTTGCCCGACGAGCCCACGTTGAGCTGCGCCGGCTTCGCCTTGGCGAGCGCGATCACCTCTTTCACGTTGTTCGCCGGCACGGCGTTGTTGGCGACGAAGAGCAGCGGCGTGTCGCCGACCAGGCTGATCGGCTCGAAATCGTTGACCGTGTCGTACGGCACTTTCGCATAGAGCGCCGGATTCACGGCGAAGCCGTTCGCGACGAGCATCAGCGTATAACCGTCGGCCGGCGCACGCGCCGTGAGCTCCATGCCGATCATGCCGTTCGCGCCCGGGCGGTTGTCGACCACGAACTGCTTGCCCAGCGTCTCGCCGAGGCGTTCGGCCATGTAGCGCGCCTGGATGTCGGCGTTGCCGCCGGGCGCGTACGGCACGATGAGGCGCACGGGGCGCGCGGGATAGGTCTCGGCGGCGTACAGGGGCAGCGCGAGCGAAGCTGCAAGCGCGACGACGAGCGACGTGATACGGTGCATGGCATCTCCTCGTGTAGTTTAGGGCGGAGCATACCAGCAGCACGTCCCCGGCTACGGATCGAAGCCCGGGTCGGCACACCGTTTGATAGACGACGGTCATGCCCTCGCACAAGCTCAAAAAGATCGCGCACGCGGAGGACCGCGTGACCTTCGACGGTCCTATCGCTCCCGGCACCGGCGACCACGACTATCTCTGCGGCCACTGCACCGCGGTCGTGCTCGAGAGCGTGCACCTGCGGCAGCCGTCGGCCGCGGTATTCCAGTGTCCGCAATGCGGCGCGCTCAACGTCGTCGCTCAGCTCGACAACCCGCCCGACGAGGTCGTCGAGCGCCTGACGCGGTGGTACGGCGATTCCCTGTCGCCGCCGCTGCCGGAGCGGCGCAAGGGCGCGCGATAGTCGGCACTCAGGCCGTGGCACTGCGCCGCGGGACGGTGTAAGACAGTTACTCCCGGCGAAGCGGCGCCCGACCGGGACCGTTTTGTGCTCCAGGGCTCGCGACCGCAACTTCGTAGCTGGTACGAACTCGAACGGCCTGCATGGATTCTCCGTCTCCGGAGTCCCCGCTTCCCGCCGCTGCCGCGCAGCCGCTCCGCGCGCGGCTGAAGCGCTACGCCCGCCGCGCAGGCGTAGCGGTGCCCGCGCTGCTGCTGCTGTACGTCCTCGTCCTCATCCCGTTCACGCCGAGCGTCTCGGATCTCCGCCGCGCGAAGTCGGCGACGCCGTCGGTCGTGATGTCCGCGGACGGCGTGGTGCTCGCGGAATTCAAGCGCAGCGACCGCGAGTGGGTGACGCTCGACAAGATCTCGTCCGCCGTCGTCGACGCGCTGCTCGCGACCGAGGACCGGCGCTTCTACGACCATCACGGCGTCGACGTGTGGCGCACGCTCGGCGCGGCGCTCAGCACGCTCACCGGCAAGGTCGAGGGCGGCTCGACGATCACTCAGCAGCTCGCACGCAACCTCTATCAGGACCAGATCGGCCGCAAGCTCTCGCTCAACCGCAAGGTGAAGGAAGCGATCACCGCACTGAAGATCGAGGCGCTCTACACCAAGCGCGAGATCCTCGAGACCTATCTCAACTCGGTGCCGTTCCTCTACAACGCGTTCGGCATCGAGATGGCCGCGCGCACCTACTTCGACAAGTCCGCGGCAGAGCTCAACGTGCTCGAGTCCGCCACGCTCGTCGGCATGCTCAAGGCGACGAGCGCGATGAACCCGGTGCGCAATCCCGAGCGTGCGATCGCACGGCGCAACCTCGTGCTCGACCAGATGGTGAAGGCCGGGAAGCTCTCATCCGCGCAGGGCGCCGATCTCTCGCGGCGTCCGCTCAAGCTCAACTTCGAGCGCCAGACCGTGCCGGCGAGCGTCGTGCCGCACATCGTGCGCCACCTGCACGACTGGCTGCTCGACTGGACGGGGCAGCGCGACCGCTATCTCTATTTCGACGGTCTCGTCGTCCGCACCACCATCGATTCGCGCATCCAGGACGCCGCGAACAAGGCGGTCGTGCACCAGCTCAACGCACTGCAAAAGCTCGCGGGCAAGCGCGACGTGCTCCAGGCGGGCTTCATGGCGATGGACCCGCGCAACGGTTACGTGCGCGCGTGGGTGGGCAGCCGCGACCCCGCGAAAGAGGAGTTCGACCACGTGAGCCAGGCGAGGCGCCTGCCCGGGTCGGTGTTCAAGCCTTTCGTGTACGCCGCGGCATTCACCGCGGGGCTGCGCCCGACGATGACGCTGATCGACGCGCCGCCGATCATCCCGATCGAAGGCGGCGGCGTATGGATGCCGAAGGACGTCGGGGCGGCGTCGTACCAGGCGCTGACGCTGCGCGAAGGATTGATCTACTCCAAGAACTCGATCACCGCGCAGCTCATGCCGATGGTGGGCATCAAGCGCGTGGTGCACCTCGCCTACGCCATGGGCATACGGCAGAGCAAGCTCGAGCCGGTGCTTTCGCTCGCGCTCGGCACGAGCCCCGTCACGCTGCGCGAGATCGTCGGCTCGTACTCGACGATCGCCAACGGCGGCAACTACATCGAACCGACGATCGTCACGCGCATCGAGGACCGCCAGGGCCGCGTGCTCGCCGAGTTCGGCCCGCAGCGCGAGACCGTGCCCGCGATGTCGAACCAGCAGGCGCTGGAGCTCGTCGACGCGCTGCGCGGCGTCGTCTCGCAAGGGACCGGCCGCGCGATCCGCAAGCGCTACCGCATCACCGCCGACGTCGCCGGGAAGACCGGCACCACTCAGAAGAACACCGACGCGTGGTTCGTCATGATGCATCCCCAGCTCGTCGCCGGCGCGCGCGTCGGCTTCAACCAGGAGCACACGATGGGGGCATGGGGCACCGGCGCCCGCAGCGCGCTGCCGATCGTCGGCGAAGTGTTCAAGCAGGCGCTCGCGAAGGAGTGGATCGACCCGCAGGCGCGCTTCGGCACGCCGCGCCCCGCAGCACGTCCGGCGCACTACGGCAGCACCGATCCCATCGCCGACTCGCCGCTGGTGCGCGACCTCTTCGGCGGCGCGCGACAGCAGGTGCAGGAGTTCTTCAGGAAGCCGGCGGAGTAGGCGTGTGTCGTGCGCCACGAGATCGCCACGGCCGCTTAAGCGGCCTCGCGATGACGACCAAGACTGTCATTGCGACGAGCGCAAGCGACGAAGCAATCCCGAGGCGCTCGGCCTTCTCCCACTGTAAATGCCCGTGCATCGCAACAGTACCTTGCGCCGCAAGCTTGGCGGTACCGGTATAGTCCGCTCCTGCGCCCCCTTTCCCCATGTCCGCCCCGCCCTCACCGCGTGAGCCGTCGCACGCTTCGTATCCCAGCCGCCTGCTAGCCGAGTTCCGGCGGTATCCGATCCGCTCGGTGCTGCTCGGGCTGCCGGTGCTCTTCCTGGTGTACGTGCTCATCCTGATCCCGTTCACGCCGGGCATCGGCGACCTGCGCAAGCAGAAATCGGCCACACCGTCGGTGATGATGTCGTCGGACGGCGTCGCGCTGACCGAATTCAGGCGCATGAACCGCCAGTGGGTGCCGCTGGAGAAGATCGCGCCGGTCGTCGTCGACGCGCTGCTCGCGACCGAGGACGTGCGCTTCTACGAGCATCACGGCATCGATTTCCGGCGCACGATCGGCGCGCTGCTGAAGACCGCATCGGGCGATCTGCAGGGCGGCTCGACGCTCACGCAGCAGCTCGCGCGCAACCTCTATCCGGAAGAGATCGGCCGCTCCGCGACGCTCAACCGCAAGATGAAGGAAGCGATCACCGCGCTCAAGATCGAGTCGCTGTACACCAAGCGCGAGATCCTCGAGACCTACCTCAACACCGTGCCGTTCCTCTTCAATGCGTTCGGCATCGAGATGGCGGCGCGCACGTACTTCGACAAGACCGCGGAAGAGCTCAACGTGCTCGAAGCCGCGACGCTCGTCGGCATGCTCAAGGGAACGAGCGCTTTCAATCCGGTGCTCAATCCGGAGCGCGCCAAGACCCGCCGCAACCTCGTGCTCGCGCAGATGGCGAAATACGGGAAGCTCCCGCAGGACCAGGTGGCGAAGCTCGGCAAGCGCCCGCTCAAGCTCGACTTCGAGCGCGTCGCGGACTCGCCCGGCCCCGCGCCGCACATCGCGCAATACATCCGCCGCTGGCTGATCGACTGGGCGGACAAGAACGATTACGACATCTACTCCGACGGTCTCGTCGTGCGCACCACGCTGGACTCGCGGCTCCAGGACGCGGCGAACAAAGCGGTCGCGAAGCAGTTGAAGAGCCTCGAGCCGCTCGCGAACGGCGCGCGCAAGCGCGCGGGCGACGATTCGGCGCTCCAGGCCGGCTTCATGGCGATGGACCCGCGCAACGGCCACGTGCTCGCGTGGGTCGGCAGCCGCGATTTCGCGACCGAGCAGTTCGATCATGTGGCGCAGGCGCGCCGCCAGCCCGGCTCGGCGTTCAAGCCGTTCGTCTACGGCGCCGCTTTCCTGATGGGCATGAAGCCGACGACGACGTTCGTCGACGAGCCGGTGAGCATCCGCATCCCGGGCAGCGGCGTGTGGCAGCCCGAGGACGTCTCGCCGCCGTCGTACGCGGCGATGACGCTGCGCTCGGCGCTGACGTACTCCAAGAACACCATTACCGCGCAGGTCATGGAGAAAGTGGGGCCGGAGCGCGTCATCAAGCTCGCACAGGCGCTGGGCGTCAAATACAGCAAGCTCGAGCCGGTGCTGTCGCTCGCGCTCGGCACGAGCCCCGTCACGCTGCGCGAGATGGTCACGGCGTACGGCGCGATCGCCAACGAAGGCCACTACATCGAACCGATGCTCGTCACCCGCATCGAAGACCGCAAGGGACGCGTCGTCGCCGAGTTCGCGCCCGAGGCCGAAGACGTGAACGCGATGCCGCGCTCGACCTCGCTCGAGCTCGTCAACGTGATGCGGGGCGTCGTCGACGAAGGCACCGGTGTGGCGATCCGCTATCGCTACGGTCTCACCGCCGACCTCGCCGGCAAGACCGGGACGACGCAGGAGAACACCGACGGCTGGTTCCTCATGATGCACCCGCAGCTCGTCGCGGGCGCGCGCGTGGGCTTCAACGACAAGCTCACGATGGGCTCGTGGGGACAGGGCGCGCGCAGCGCGCTGCCGATCGTCGGCGAAGTCTTCCAGCAGGCGCTGAACAAAGGCTGGATCGACGCCAAAGCCGAGTTCGCGGTCCCGCGCCCGGTGCGCAGGCCGCGCGAGCCGGAGAACGACCCCCAGTGGGGCGGCTCCGAAGTGATCCAGGGGATCGTGCGCGACATCGGCAAGTTCCTGCGCGGCGAGAACATCGGCCCGCCGCCCGATCCTTCGGCGGGGCAGAGCCAGCCGTAGCGGCCGATTCATCCGCCTTAGAATGTCCCGGATGTGCCCCCATCCGAGACTCTTCGCGTCGCTAACGTTCCTCGCGCTCTTCAGCCTTCCCGCGATCGCAGCGACTCCCGCCTACCCCGACCGTCCGATTCGCCTGATCGTGCCGTACGCACCCGGCGGCAATGTCGACATCACCGCGCGCACCGTCGCACCCGGGATGTCCGAAGCGCTCGGCCAGCAGGTCGTCATCGACAATCGCGGCGGCGCCGGTGGACGCATCGGCACCGCGATGGCCGCGAAGGCGCCGGCCGACGGCTACACCCTCGTGCTCGGCGCGAACGGTGTGTTCGTCGTGCAGCCTGCCTTCGTCGACGACATCGAATACAAGCCGCTGCGCGACTTCGTCTTCACGTCGCCGATCAGCCTCATGCCCGGCGTGCTCGTCGTCCATCCTTCGGTTCCCGTTCGCACGGTGAAGGACCTCATCGCCCTCGCGACCGCGCGTCCGAACACCCTGCTCATGGCTTCGGCCGGCGTCGGATCCAACGTGCACCTGACGGGTGAGCTCTTCCAGTCGATGGCGAAGGTGAAGTTCGTACACGTTCCGTATAAAGGCGGCGGCGCTTCTTCCGCAGACCTCATCGGCGGCCAGGTGCACCTGTCGTTCGAACCGATCAGCACGCCGATCGCTCACATCCGCAGCGGCAAGCTGCGCGCGGTCGCGGTGACTTCTCGCACCCGTGCGGTGGCGTTTCCGAACCTGCCGACGATCGACGAGTCGGGCGTGCCGGGCTTCGAATCGACGACCTCGACCGCGATCGCGATGCCCGCGGCCACGCCGAAGGATGTCGTGCAGAAGCTCCGCGATGCGCTCAGCGGCGCGCTCGACAAGCCGGGCGTGCGTCAGACCTTCGAGAAATCCGGCGGCCAGCTCTTCAGGAGCACGCCGGATGAGTTCGTGCGCAAGCTCCAGGAAGAGCATGCGCGATGGGTGCGGATACGGAAGGAGACCGGCATCCGCATCGAGTAGCGCGTTACGGCGTCTCCACCACGACTTCGTTGCCTTCGACGCGGAACCGGTGGGGATGCTGGTCCGACACCCACTCGGTGAACTTCACGATCTCCGCGAACTTCGGATCGTCCGGCGCCACCACGTAAGGCTGTGCGCGCCGGTTGATGTACGCCGGGAGGAACGACACGCGCTCGACGCCCTTCCTGCTCATCACGATCTTCGGCACCATCGTCATGCGGCAGTGCTGCGGGAAGAAGTAGCGCCCCTCGGGCGGCAGGCACTCGGGCTCGATCTGGTGCCAGATGAGGTTCCAGTCGTACGTGCCCTGCGCCGACTTGGGCGCGCCGGTCGTCATGAAGTTGCCGATGCTATAGAAGCAGATCTTCCCCTTGTAGCTTTCGACCGCCTTGATCGAGTGCGCGTGGTGGCCGATGATGAGATCGGCGCCCGCATCGATCGCCGCATGCGCGATCGGCGGCTGGTAGGTGCAGATCGTCTTCGCGACGAGCCGCAGTCCCCAGTGGATGGTCACGAGCACCACGTCGGCTTGCTGCTTCGCTTTCCGGATGTCCGCCTTCAGCGCCTCGAGGTCTTCCTCGTGCGGCGTGCTGACGATCCGCGGCGGTGAGCCGGGCTGGAACTCTTCCGGCACGTAATGCGTATGGGCGCGCATCGGCGCGACACCGGCTTTGCCCTTGCCCGCCGCCTGGCCGTCGCGCAGCACCGAGCAATACGCGAGGATCGCGACCTTCACACTCTTCTTCTCGATGATCGCGGGCGCGCGCGCTTCTTCCGCGTCGCGGCCGGCGCCGATCACGGTCTTGCCCATTCCGCGGAAGAGCTCGACGGTGTCCAGCAGCGCATCCGGGCCCCAGTCCATCGCGTGATTGCTCGCGAGCGACACGACGTCGATGCCCGCCGCGTTCCAGACGCCGGCCATGCGCGGATGCAGGCGGCTGTGCTGCCCGCCCGGCCCGTAGGTGAATTGCGGCTCGATGCCGCGCTGCGAATAGACGCGCTCGCACTGGCCGAGGCGGATGTCGGCCTGGCTCAATACCGGCGCGATCAGCTCCGCGAACTCCTCGGTCGGTTCGTAGACCGGGCCGATGTCGCCGCCGGTCATGAGGGTGACTGTTTGCATTGTTGCCATCGAATCCTCGCTTTCCCGACACGTCATTCCGGACCGCGCGCCAGCGCGAAATGATCCGGTATCCCCTTCCCCCTCATGGGGAAAGGTAGATGGGGGTGGGCTTCAAGGTCAAAATGGATCCCGGCCTACGCCGGGATGACGGACCTGTTATTCGTTCTTCATCCCGGTCGCGCGAACGATCTTCGCGTACTTCGCCGTCTGCTCCGCGAGGTACTTCTGGAATTCTTCGGGCGTGCTGCCGACCGCTTCCACCGCTTCGTCGCGCAGGCGCGCGCGCACGTCATCCGCCTTCAGCGCCCGCACCATCGACTGGTTGAGCGTCGCGATCGCCGCCTCGGGCGTTTTGCGCGGCGCGAGGAGCCCGTAGGACGACGTGAGCTCGTAGTCCTTCACGCCGGACTCCTGCATCGTCGGCACCTCCGGTGCGATCTGCATCCGGTTCGTCCCCGTCACGGCAAGCGCCCGCAGCTTGCCCGCACGCACCAGCGAGAGCGCGGTAAGGGGCGAGGTGATCATCATGTGCGCTTCGCCGGAGGTGACCGCGGCGACCGTGCCGGTGACACCGCGATACGGCACGTGCACGATCGCGATACCGGTCGACAGCTTGAGCAGCTCTCCCCCGAAGTGGGCGACCGATCCGTTGCCCGCCGACGCGTAGTTGAGCTGTCCCGGCCTCGACTTCGCGAGCTTCACCAGGTCCCGCACCGATTTCACCGGCAGCGACGGATGCACGCTCAGCATGAACGGCGTCACCGCGATCAGCGTGATCGGCGCGAAATCGCCGACCGGATCGTACGGAAGCTTCCTGACCAGGCTCGCGTTGATCGCGTGCGTGTCGTTGACGATGAGTATCGTGTAACCGTCCGGCGGCGCTTTCGCCGCGGCCTCGGTCCCGATCACGCTGCCCGCGCCGGGACGATTGTCGACGACGATCTGCTGCTGGAGCGACGCGGACAGCCGCTGCGCGAAAAAGCGCGCGATGGTGTCGGCCCCGCCGCCCGCGGCGAACGGCGAGATGAGACGCACCGGCTTGCCGGGGTACGCCTGCGAATGGCCCGTGATCGGCACCCCTGTCATTGCGAGGAGCGCGAGCGACGAAGCAATCCCGTGACGCACGGTCATTCCGGCTTGATATGCGCGTCGTTCACCACCTTCTGCCACTTCGCCTGCTCCGACACCATGAGCTTGCCGAACTCGGCGGAGGTCATCGGCTTGGTGAGTATCGCCAGCGCGTCGTAGGACTTGCGCAATTCCGGCGCTTCCGTCGCGGCGGCGGCTTCCGCATGGATGCGCTGGATCACCGCGGGCGGCGTTCCCGCCGGCGCGAACATCCCGTACCAGATGCTGGTCTCGTAACCGGGCACGCCCGCTTCCGAGATCGTCGGCACGTCGGGCAGGCTCGCGGACCGTTTCAGGCTGCCGATCGCCAGCAGCCTCAGCCGTCCGGCGTTGATGTGAGGCAGGAGGCCGATGAGCGACGTGAGGATCATCTGGGTGTGGCCGCCGACGACGTCGGTCACCGCCGGCCCGCCGCCTTTGAAAGGCACGTGCACGAGATCGATGCCGGCCATCAGCTTGAAGAGCTCGGTGTTCATGTGCGGGAAACCGCCGACGCCCGACGACGCGTAATAGATCGTTCCCGGCTTCGCCTTCGCCAGCGCGATCAGCTCCTTCACCGATTTCACCGGCATCGAGGGATGCACGGTCAGCGCGCTCTCGTTCATACCCAGGAGAGCGATGGGCGCGAACGAGTGGATCAGGTCGACGTTCGGCTTCGGCCTCGCGATGAGAAAGCCATAAGCCGTCGAGCTCACCATCAGCGTGTAGCCGTCGGGCGGCGATTGCGCGGCCGCCAGCATGCCGATGATGCCGCCCGCGCCGGGACGGTTGTCGACGATGACCGACTGCTTCAGCCGCGAGGAGAGCTCGGTGCTGACCAGGCGCGCCACGGTGTCGGTGGGCCCGGGCGGCCACGGGACGATCACGCGTACGACTTTCTCCGGATACGCCGCGGCGACCGCGGTGTGGACTCCGAATACGATGCTCATCAAAACGGCTGCGACTGCGAGGACGGCTTTCATCTTCACGTTGCTGTGCCCTTCATGTGGATGCGCCCTCCGATGTTTACACGAACGGGGGGCGCATGAGAACCGCGTTACGATATCCATATGGAATTTCCGCTCACGCTCGCCGAAGCCGCGAGGCGCGTCGAGACGCGTGCGATCTCGCCCGTCGAGCTCGTGCGGGCCGCGCTCGATCGCATCGAAGCGTTCGACGGTCGCATCAATGCGTTCAATACGATCGTCGCGGAGCGTGCGCTGGAGCAGGCGCGCGCAGCCGAGCGCGAGATCGGCGCCGGCCGCTATCGAGGGCCACTGCACGGCATTCCGTTCGGCGCTAAAGACATCTACGATACCGCCGGCATCCTCACGTCCGGCTATTCGAGAGCGTTCTTCGACAACGTTCCAGCGAACGATGCGACGGTCATCGCGAAGCTCTACGCGAGCGGCGCGGTGCTCGCCGGCAAGCTCGCGACGCACGAGCTCGCCAATGGCGGACCTTCGTTCGACCTGCCGTGGCCGCCCGCGCGCAATCCATGGAACACCGAGCATGCCACCGGCGGCTCGAGCACCGGCGCCGCGGCGGCTGTCGCCGCAGGCTTCCTGCCGGCGGCGCTCGGCTCAGACACCGGCGGCTCCATCCGCATTCCCGCGGCGCAGTGCGGCGTCGCCGGCCTCAAGCCGACGTACGGGCGCGTCAGCCGCGCCGGCGTGATCCCGCATTCTTTCAGCCTCGATCATTGCGGCCCGCTCGCGTGGACCGTCGAAGACTGCGCGATCGTGCTGCAGGCGATCGCCGGATACGATCCGCTGGATCTCGCCAGCATTAATCACCCCGTCCCCGATTACCGCAGCGCGCTCGACGGCGATATCCGGGGCTTACGCATCGGCGTCGTCCGTCATTTCTGGGAGGAGGACCTCGCGGTCTCTCCCGAAGTCTCTTCGGCGATGGACGCCGCGCTCGCGACGCTCGCCGGTGTCGGCGCACGCATCGAGACGGTGCGCGTGCCGCCCCTTCAGCGCTTCTACGACGTCAAGAACGTCATCGCCAAGTGCGAGGTGTTCACGGTCCATCGGCAGCGGCTCGTCGAGCGGCTCGACGATTTCGGCGCGGACTTTCTCGCGCTCACGCTCCCGGGGTGTCTCTTCTCTGCGACCGATTACCTGCGCGCCCAGGCCGGACGCCGGGCGCTGATCGAGGCAATGTCAGCGATCCACGAGCGCTGCGACGCGATCGTCACCGCCGGCAGCGGCCCTGCGCCCAAGCTCCGCGCGACGAGCGCGACGCGCGCGATCGATCACTGGACCAAACCGAATCTGGAAACACCGTTCAGCGTGACCGGCGCGCCGGCGATCGCGGTGTGCAACGGATACACGGCCGGCGGCCTGCCGCTGGCCATGCAGATCGCCGGGCGCGCGTTCGACGAATCCACCGTGCTGCGCATCGCGCACGCGTACGAGCGCGCGACACCGTGGCGGGACCGACGTCCGATGCTGGATGCCGCCGGCGACGAAAACCAGGGTCTGACTCCGAAGAAACCGGGGGCAGACCCTGTGCATCCCGCCACGCGCGAGCGAGTCGCCAAGAGCCTGGAAAGCGCCGGGCTCACGCTCGACGAAGAGCGATTCGCGCAGCTCTGCACGATCGCGCCGATCGCGCTCGATGCGGCGCGCCGGGTAGGCCGGGAACGGTCATGAGCGCATCGGCGCTGCGTCGTCGCGAGGCGCGAACGTGCTCCTCGACTCCAGCGGCAATCCGAGCAGATACGCCGAATCACGGCTTACCGGGCTCGCAGCGCCCGACCATCGTGAACCAGTGCCCCAGCGAGCTCTTGTCCTTGTCGGAAAGCGTCGCCTGGAACCAGTATTCATCACCGTCGGAGGGAGCCAGCAGGAAATTCACGCTCTCCGTCGAAACCGCTTTCGGCGGGAAATCGCCCTGGAGGACGCGGTCGAAACGGCCGTCTTTCACGAGCTGCGCGTCGACCGGCCCGACGCCCAGCACCCGCACCGACTCCCCCTTCGCGAGCCGCTGCGTGCGCGCCCTGAGCAGCTCATACCTGGCAGTGTGAACATTGATCCGGCGTGGCGAGGGATTCTCGACCGTCACGCTGAACGTCCCGTAACAGGCGGAGTGCTCACGACTCCATTGGAGGAACACGCCGCCCGTCATCGAGAGGCGGGTGTTCAGCGACGGGGCGCTGGCCTGGTCCCACGTCCAGTACCCCCACGCGGCAGCGCCGACGATCGCCAGGCTCTGCAAGACCTTGTTGACCACGTCCAGCCAGTGCGTCAGTCCGCCGGCGCGAGCCGGCGCGGATTCGGGCGGGCGCACGGTATCCTGATCGGATGCGGGCTCGTTCGGCGGCCGGGCGTTCTGCTCTTCGCTCATCGACGGTCCTCGTCAATTCCACGGGCATACGCATCTTATCGCTGCATGAGGTATAGGATGGAATCGGTCAAACAGCGGGAGGATTTCGCATGAGCCGGTGTCGGCGCCTCGCAACACTCCTCGTCATCGCCGCGCAGCCGGCGCTCTCGCTGCATGCCGCACAAACCGATCCTGCGCGCGCTTACCCGTCCAAGCCCATCCGGTTCATCGTCCCCTATTCCGCCGGCGGCGCGACCGACATCACCGCGCGCGTCATCGGCGCCAAGCTCGCCGAGAAATGGGGCCAGCAGGTCGTCGTCGACAACCGCACCGGCGCGGGCGGCGCGATCGGCGTCGAGTACACCGCGAACGCGACGCCGGACGGCTACACGATCTGCCTCTTCTCCGCGTCGCAGACCACCGCGACCGCCGCGGGCCAGAAGCTCCCTTACGACCTGCTGAAAGACCTGCAACCGATCTCGCTCGCCATCACGGTCGGCTACGTGGTGTATCACTCACCGAAGCTCCCCATAACGTCGGTCGGCGAGCTCATCGCCCACGCGAAAGCGAACCCGGGCAAGCTCAACTACGGAACGTCGGGCATCGGATCGCTCCAGCACCTCGCGGGTGCGCTCATGAGCCACCTGGGCGGCATCAAGGTCGTCCCGGTGCAGTACAAGGGATCGGCGAACATCGTGCAGGCGATGATGGCCGGCGAGGTGCAGTTCGGGTTCAACTCGATGTTCAGCGTGCGGCCGCACGTGCAGGCCGGACGTCTGCGCTGGATCGCGACGACCGGCGCCAAACGCTCGCCGCCGATGGAGTTGCCGACCGTCGCCGAGACGCTGCCGGGCTTCGAAGTGACGCAGTGGTACGGTCTCATCACCGGCGCCCGCGTGCCCAGGCCCATCGTTCAGAAGATTTCCGCCGCCGCCGTCGAAGCCGTGCGTTCGCCCGACGCTTCGCAGCGGCTCACCGCCGACGGCTCCGAGATCGTCGGCAGCACGCCCGAGCAGTTCGGCGCGCACATCCGCAGCGAGATCGCGAAGTGGGGCAAGCTCGTGAAGGAAGCGAACCTCTCGCTGCAGTAGGCGCACTTCAACGAACGAGGCCGTGCGCGAACGCGCACGGCCTCTTCTTCATGGGCGTTTAGTGCTTGGCGCCCTTGGTGCTTCCCGATCCGACGGTCGCATTGGCGCCGGTAGCGGCGCTGGCGCCGACCGCGCTGGTGTCGGCCTTCGCACCCGCACGCGTATCGACGCTCGCGCCCTTCGCGCCCGGCGTCGAATGCTGGCCCGCCTTGATGTCCGCAGCGCCGCCGACCTTGGCGCCATCCACTGCGGCCTTCGCACCGGCATTGACGGCGCCGTGCGTGCTCGTCTGTGCGAACGCGAGCGAGGAGAGGGCGGACATGGAGGCGATCGTAACGATGGTACGTAGCTTCATTGGTACTCCTGATTTGGTAAGAGTTGCGAAACATGCGCGATCATCTTGGCGATGCGCACGGGGGCGGCTTATCGCAACATCCATACCATGCGCTCGATCGACGTCAAAAGCGTGTCGTAACAGTGTGTTGTTCATCGAGCACCGCTCGTGACCGCGATTCGCGCGTCTGCCTCGGGCGACAGCGGGACGGAGTGGGGACATTAGACGCTTGATGCGCGGCGCTATTTTCGAGTCGCTGCACGCCGACACGCTTCGCGCATCGATCGCGCAATCGCGCGCCTGTGCGTTATGCTGGGCGCTTCGACGATCGGAAAACCCATGTCAGGAAAACTCCATCTCCTCGATGCGAGCGTCGTCCACTACGAGTGGAACAACGCGATCCCGCCGCGGCTCACGATCGATGCCGGCGACACCGTCGTTTTCGAGACGCGCGATGCGTCCGACGAGTTCTACTCGCCCGCATCGACGCACGAGGACGTCATGCGCCGCGTGTTCAAGGGCCACCCGCTGACGGGGCCGGTGTACGTGCGCGGGGTGCAGCCCGGCGACGTGCTCGCGGTGGAGATCGTCGATATCGCGCCACGCGCAGCGTTCGGCTGGACCAACGTGCGGCCGGGCCGCGGGCTGTTACCGGAGAGCGAGTTCAGCCGTCCTTTCCTCCAGGTCTGGGACGTGACCGACGGCAAGTTCGCACGCGGCATGCGCGACATCGCGGTGCCGCTCGCGCCCTTCCCCGGCGTGATGGGCGTCGCTTTGGACGATGCCGGCAGCCACAACACCGCACCGCCGCGCAAGAACGGCGGCAACATGGACATCAAGCAGCTCACCGCGGGAACGACCGTGTTCCTCCCGGTGTGGGTCGAAGGCGCGCTCTTCAGCGTCGGCGATGCGCACGGCGCGCAGGGCGACGGCGAAGTCTGCATCACCGCGGTGGAGATGAATGCGCGCATCACTTTGAAGTTCGACGTCATGCCGGCGCGCCACCTCACCGAGCCGCAATTGCGCACGCGCGCGGGCATCCCCGCCAGCGGTCCTTGCTATGCGACCACCGCGCACGGCCCCGACCTTCACGAGTGCGCCCGCCAAGCGGTGCGCCACATGATCGACCACCTCGTGCGCGAGCGGGGCCTCTCTCGCGAAGAGGCCTACATCCTGTGCAGCGTCGCCGTCGACTTGAAGGTGAGCGAGATCGTCGATGCGCCGAACTGGATCATCTCGGCGTTTCTGCCCGAGTCGATCTTCGGCGGAGGTTGATCTTCAACGTCGCGCTTTTAAAGGCGCATTAACCGCAGCCCGCGTAGGGTGCGTTGAGGCGCAAGCCGTAACGCACCGCGCCTTTCCACCGTTCGCCCCGAGCGTAGCGAAGCGAAGTCGAAGGCCGTCATCACGAGGAGCGAAGCGACGCGGCGATCTCATGAGGTACGATTTCGCTACGCGCGCGGTAGCGCCTCAAGCGTTCCGGCTAACGAACAGACCGCTCCGACCAATAGGCGGGCCGAAGTCGTTCGTGTGCGACTGCGAGGATGTAGATCGTATCTTATCGAATACGCGGTCGGCAGGAATGGTTTCGGCCGTGCCGTCGACGATCTCCCGATACCTTTTTTCGCCTCGGCGATCCATTCGTCCTCGACGCCCGCTGCGGGGAGGGCCGTCCAGTTCGGCGATGAGCGAACGGAGCAGTTCGGCTTTCTCGCCTGTATTCAATGAGCGGATCTTCGCCTCGAGTTCTTCGATCACGCTGGCCATTGAACCGTCTCCATCAGTCGAAGAGAGAAGCGTATCTCGGCTGGATCATTACGGCACGCAAGGTCTGGGCCAGCCTGAATTGGATCACCGGCGGGGAATCCGCCTGTCCCGCCGCCCCACCGTGATCACCGCGCCGTCGCCGGCGACGACGGCGTACGTGTTCAGCTGCTTCTCCATCGCCCGATACGCCACCCGCCCCGAATCCTTCAGCAGCCGGGTCCGCGCCTTCTTGTCGAAATAGACGATGGTGGCGCCGTGATGGTCGTGCGCCTGAGAGCCGTAGGCGAGCAGCGAGTCCAGGGTCGCCGCGCTGATCCCCCGCTGCTGCATCCTCACTTTCGCGTGCTGCGTCAGGGGTGTCATGGCGGCTCCTATCGCGATCTACCGGGCTGGCAGCACAGTATGAGGAGGCGGGTGGCTCAGGGCGTGAGCCAGCGGGCCGGCGGCACGCTCGTTGGAAAGACGTTACCCTCGACGAGATCCGCGTCGCGTCATGGAGAAAGCTTGGGGAAGTACCTCGTTATCCTCGTCGTCGCCTTGCTGGCGACGCACTTGCTGCTCTCGCGCAACAAGCAGGAACCCAGGACCGCGACGCGCAAATCGATCCACCGGGCGCTCGAATCGACCGTCAGAAAGACCGCGATCGCGGTGGGCGCGCTCATCGCCGCGCTCGTGGTGATCCTGCTCGTCAAGCACGTGACGTCGTGATCAGCGATACAGCCCCTGCCGCTCCAGCCACGCCTGGATGACGCCCGCCACCTGGTCGCTGTTGCGGTCCATCATGATCATGCGCGAGTTGCCGCGGATGCCGGCCTTCGGCAGGTCGACGATCTCGACCTTCCCGCCCGCCGAGCTCACCGCGTTCATGAAGTCGACGCCGTTCTGGCGGATCTTCGGCCAGCGCGCGTCCTGCTCGATGTAATCGCCGTAGATCGCGAGCACGGCGTGTTCTTCAGCACGCCCGCGCGGCTCATCTCGCCCGCGGCGGCGGGCCCGACCGCGATCAGCGCCTTCACCTTGTCCGGACGCGCCTGCGCGACCCTGAACCCGAAGAGTCCCGACTGCGAGTGCACGAGCACGACGCACGGACACACCTTGTCGACGAGCTCGGTGTAGGCCGCGATGATCGCGTCGTCGGTCGTCGTCCAGCGCGGCACCGCCTGCTTCACGAACTGGTTGTAGGCGTCGGTCGGGAACTGGCTGCCCGGCAGCACCTTGCGCTTCAAAGGATCCTCGCTGTACGAGCCCGCCCCGCGCCGATGCGAAAGCGCTCGAACGGGTTCTCTTTGGTGAGGAACACCGGGTCGCCCTTGAGCAGTCCGGAGTCATCGCCCAGCCCGAGCGCCCGCGCTCGACCGCGTCCGAGTTGTAGACCGCCCACCCTTTCTTCACGAAGTAGTTGAGCCAGCCTTCGCGGCCGTCGGGCGTCGTCTCGTACGTGACGCCGGTGAGCCCGCCGCCGTGCCACATCAGGAGCGGCAACGCGCCGCGTTGATTCGCCGGGATGAAGTACTGCACGTACATCTGCTCGACGAGATACACGCCGTTCGGATCGACCTTCGCCGGCACGCCGCCCGGCGTAAACAGCACCTCCTTCACCGGCTTGCCCGAGATCGTCACCTCGGCGTCGCTGCCGAAACGCTATCACGCTCTAGAAGAGTTGCCGCCATGTCGCCGACAGATGCGTCGTCTCGCGCGCCCGCACCCAGACCAGCGACCGGGCGCGTTCCGCCTGCTCGTAGGCCCATTCGGCGACCGAAAACGAAGCATCTGCGTCCAAGACGAACGGCGCCTGCGCGAACGCCTCCCCCAACTGCGCGTCGTCGCGGCGGTTGCGGTCGAGCCAGCGCTCTAGGTGCCCCGTCGCCGCCAGCATTTCCGCCTTGTGCTGGTTGCACGTCCGGTCGGCGAGCACGAAGTTGTGGCCAAGGTCGCGCGGGTAGCGCGACCACGGGATGAAGTGGTCGACTTCGATCGCATCGGCAAGGGTGCGATCGCAGTAGAAGCAGCGATTGCGCTGGAGATCGCGCAGCCCGTCCATGATCGAGCGCAGGGCGGCGCGATTGGTGCCGAAGAGGAAGTCGGCGAGGTCGCCCGTCGCGCCGAGCACGTCCCGGTTGGTCGGCAGGCTTTGCACGAACGATAGCCAACCCATCTGCACCAGCGCCTGCACGACGCCGAACTGCACCTTGAAAAACGCAGCCACGCCCGGGCGCAGGACGATCGCGCCGTCGATCAGTTTCTCTTCGTAGAGAAAATCCAGGCGATCGGCGCCGACGAGCTGCAGGCGCCAGAGCGGCATCTCGTCCAGCAACCGTCCGATTCGCGCCACGAGCCGATGCCAGCGCGGATGCCGCCGCGCCACCGCAAGAGTGGGCGCATGCGCGCGAAACTCGGCAATGAGCGTAACGGCGGCAGCCTGGCGCCCGGTGTTCTGCGCCAGCACAACCCCGCCGACGAACGGTGCAGTCTGGTGCCAGTAGAGCGTGATGAAACGATCGCTGAGCTCACCGAGCGGAATCGCGAGCGTGCCGTCCGCCGCCGGCGTCTTCTCGACGGCGAGCTCCGCCAGCGCCAGCACCAGAGCGAACTTATAGGTCGCGACGAACAGCCCCTCGTGCAGGATGCGCTGGAGCTTGTTGAGAAAGTCGAGCTGCGTCGCCGCTGCCGGCAGTTCGGCCAAAGCAGTCCGCCTACGGCTCCCGATTCAGCGCTGCAACGCGCGCATCCGCGTCTGCCGCTCCGCTTCCGCCTGATCGCGCAGGTTGCGCTCCTGGATGCGATCGTTGCGCTGGTCGCGCTTGCAGTCGTCCCGTTCGGTCTGTCCCTGAAGGAAGTCGCAGTTTCCGCTGAGCCGTTTCCAGAAGCGCCCTTCCCGCTGGCGATCCGCCTCCACACGCTGCTGCTGTCGATCCGCCGCATCCTGACGAGCACGCTCGGCGCGGTAGGCATTCAGGGTCCGCACGCACTCAGCATATCCCGGATGGCCCGGATCGCACGTGCCGGCACGCTGAGCCGCGCGCGGCGCAGCACCGTGGCCCTCAGGACACAGTTGTGCTTCCCGAAAAACGCCGTCCTGACAGCGCACGACCGGTTCGGCGAGGACCCACGACGAGACAGAAAAGCAGAAGCAGGCCACTACTACGCGGTGCAGGAGCATATTCGTGTTGTTATGAGCAAGCGCTCCGATATTATCGCGACTCCCCCACTCGCTGCACCGCCCTCGCCGTAAACCCGATCCCGCTCCCGGCTCCGAACATGCGTGCGCCGACGTGTCCGCCCCGCGAGCATGTCGCCGATCGCCGATTCGACGTCGCGCTTCTCGATGATCTCGCCGCCGCCGCGCTCAAGCATCGCCTGCGCGGCACGCCGCATGAGCTCCTTGATGAACGCGGGGCTGACGGGACCGAGGCGACGCGCTGCGTGCACGGCCGCGGCATCGTCCACTCTCAGCGCGCCGGCGTAGCGCCGCACGAGCAGCGCCCGCTCGCTCTCCGACGGCAGACCGATTTCGATCGCCTGATCGACGCGCCCCGGACGCGCGGCGAGCGCCGGCTCGAGCACCTCCGGCCGGTTGGTCGTGAGCACGAACAGCACGCGCGCCATCTGAAGCGTGTCCTGCAGGAGCAGGTAGTCGGTCCCGGCGACGATGAGCTTCGTGTAACCGGCGAGCTCGCTCGCGAGCCAGCGCACGACCGTCGTCTTGCCGGTGCCGGGCGGCCCGTACAGGAGCACGCGGAAACGCAACGACTCCGCGCAGTGCACCGCGCGTTCCGCGAATACGTCCCGGTCTAATCCATCCAGGACACGATTTCGAAAGGCTTGTTTCCCTTGACCCGCAGCGCCTGAAAGTCCCTCGCATCGACAGTGAGTATCCTCCGGCAGCCGCTCGTCATGGCGAGCCACACGAGCGCCGCATCGGCAAAGTCGAGGTCGCGGTCCGCATATTTCAAAAACGTCGTGCGGATCGCAACGAAGCCGTCCGCGGGTATATCGACCACGGACAGGCCACCGCGAATTGTCCATTCGAGCAAGTCCGCCTTGGCGCGCGTGTCGAGGAAGACACAGGTTTCTCCGATGATGGGTGTGACAGTGGCGAGCGCGTGAGCGTGCTCGCGAAGGTAGGCGCGCGCAGCGCTGCGCAGCTTGTCGCCTCGACGGAACAGCGCGATCAGAAATCCGGTATCGACCAGTGCGCCGGTCACTTCAAGCGGCCGCGAATGCGTTCGCGCAAAAGCTTCTTACTGTTGCGCGCGACGTCTTCGGAAGGCGCCTGGTCCGTTTGCGGACCAAAAAGGTCGCTGCCAAGCTCGTAAGGGCTTGGTGTGCCTTTTTTCGAGACAAGAAATTCCTCGAGCGCACGCTTGACCGCCTCGCTCTTGCTCACCTTGTTCTTCGCGCAATATTCCGCGAGCTCCTGCTCGACGCGCAGTGGGACGCGTACCGACAGAGTCATGATGCCGCCTCTTGTGTGACACCCGTTGCATGATTGTAATACAGCACGGGCCGGTTTCATGCTAAAAACCTTGCGGAGATGAACACGGTCCTCGAGTCCCTCCGCACTCTCGCCATCACCGCCCGCCGCTACCCCGGCCGCACCGCGCTCGCGCTGCCGGTGCTCCTGCTCGTCTACGTGCTCCTGCTGATTCCCTTCACGCCCGGGATCACCGACCTGCGGCGCGCCAAGATCGCCACCCCCTCGGTGGTGATGTCCGTCGACGGCGTCGTCCTCGCCGAGTTCAAGCGCCTCAACCGCGAATGGGTGCCGCTGGACAAGATCGCGCCGAACGTCATCGACGCGCTGATCTCGACCGAAGACGTGCGCTTCTACGAGCATCACGGCATCGATTTCCGGCGCACCGCCGGCGCGCTCCTCCACACGCTCAAAGGCGACCGCCAGGGCGGCTCGACGATCACCCAGCAGCTCGCGCGCAACCTCTTCCCCGAGGAGATCGGCCGCGCCGCCAACATCCACCGCAAGGTCAAGGAAGCGATCGTCGCGCTCAAGATCGAGGCGCTCTACACCAAGCGCGAGATCCTCGAGACCTATCTGAACACGGTGCCTTTCCTGTTCAACGCCTACGGCATCGAGATGGCCGCGCGCACCTACTTCGACAAGAACGCCGACGAGCTCGACACGCTCGAAGCCGCGACGCTGATCGGCATGCTCAAGGGCACGAGCTCGTTCAATCCCGTGCTGAATCCCGAGCGCGCGCGGCAGCGGCGCAACCTCGTGCTCGCGCAGATGGCGAAGCGCGGCAAGCTCACGAAGGCGCAGCTCGCGACGTTGAGCAAACGCCGTCTGAAGCTCGACTTCGAAAAACAAAGCGAGCCGCCCGGCCCCGCGCCGCACATCGTGCAGCACATCCGCAAATGGCTGCTCGAGTGGGCGGACGAGAACGACTACGACATCTATTCCGAAGGGCTCGTCGTCCGCACCACGCTCGATTCGCGCTTGCAGGAAGCCGCCAACAAGGCGATCGCGCGCCAGATGCGGCGCCTCGAGCCGCTCGCCAGCGCGGTGCGCAGGCGCGACGGCGCCGACTCCACGCTCCAGGCGGGCTTCATGGCGATGGACCCGCGCGACGGCGCGGTGCGCGCGTGGGTCGGCAGCCGCGACTTCGAGACCGAGCAGTTCGACCACGTGTGGCAGGCGCGGCGCCAGCCGGGCTCGGCATTCAAGCCTTTCGTGTACGGCGCGGCGCTCGCGATGGGCATCCCGTCGAGCACGACCTTCGTCGACCAGCCGGTGACGATCCGCATCCCCGGCGGCGGCGTGTGGCAGCCGAGCGACGTCTCGCCGCCCTCCTACGCGCCGATGACGCTGCGCCAGGGCCTCGCCTACTCGAAGAACACGATCACCGCGCAGCTCATGGAGAAGGTCGGCCCCGAGCGCGTGGTGCAGCTCGCGCAATCGTTGGGCGTGCGCGCGAGCAAGCTCGAGCCCGTGCTCTCGCTCGCGCTCGGCACGAGCCCCGTGACCCTGCGCGAGATGGTCACGGCCTACAGCGCGATCGCGAGCGGCGGTCAATATATCGAGCCGATGGTCATCGTGCGTGTCGAGGACCGCAAAGGTGACGTGCTCGTGAAGTTCGAAACGAAGCGCGAATCGGCCCACGCGCTGCCGCGGCAGAAAGCGCTCGAGCTCGTCGACATGATGCGCGGGGTGATCGACCAGGGCACCGGCGCGGGGATACGCAGCCGCTACGGCATCACCGCGGACGTCGCCGGCAAGACCGGCACCACGCAGGAGAACACCGACGGCTGGTTCCTCATGATGCACCCGCACCTCGTCGCCGGCGCGCGCGTAGGCTTCAACAGCACGCTCACGATGGGGAACTGGGGCCAGGGGGCGCGCAGCGCGCTGCCCATCGTGGGGGAAGTGTTCCAGCAGGCGCTGAGGGTGAAGGCGATCGACGCAAACGCGGAGTTCGCGATCGCGCGGAAGAAGCCGGAAGCGCCGCAGCCGGAGCTGTTGAGCGACCCGATGCCCGAGGGGGACCTGGGAGCGCTGACGCCGGGCCAGCAGCAGATGCCGAACGACCTGATGCCGCAGGTTCAGGGGCTGCCGTCGCCGCAGCCGCAACCTCAGGGCTTGCCGCCGGAGAAAGGGCTCATCCTGCCGCCGCCGAAGCCGGATCCGCAGCCGCAGCCGCAGCCGCCGCGCGCCGACTTGCCGCCGCCGAAAGGGCTCATCCTGCCGCCGCCGAAGCCGGACCCGCAGCCGCAGCCGCGTCCTGCCGAGCCGCCGGCGCCTGCTTCTCCTGCACCGCCCGGGTAGCGGTCATCGCGAGCCGTCTCCGATAGGAACGGCGTGGCGATCTCGTGGCGCACGAATGGCCTTTCGGACGCTCCGCGATTGCTTCGTCGCTTCGCTCCTCGCAATGGCAGCTATCGTGGCCGCGTCTTCCTGGTCCGCGTCGCCTTCGACATTCGCTTCTTCCCCACATTCGCCAGATCCAGCTCGAACAACGCCCCCAGATCAGCACCCACCAGCCGCTTCGCCGATCCGCTCCGGCTCGCGCCGATCGTGATCTCGCTGCCGGCACGCGCGATCAGCTCGTTTTCGTCGACGCCTCGAAGCTGGAACAACAACTGCGGCTTTTCGTCGAGCCGCGCGCCGATGCCGTACAGCACGGCCGCGACGTGCTTGCACATGTTGGTCCAGTCGTCGGGGCACGAACAGTCGAAGGAGATTTCCGCCGGCGCGGGGAAAAGCCCGCTTTCGCGATCGCACATGTGCGCCATCACGCTTTTCGAGAGCCTGCCCTGCAGGAGATCGACCACCGATCCGATCTCGCCCGCGCAGCGCCGGCAGACGTCATCCCAGCGCGCCTTCGACGCCTGGCGAATCTTCACCTGCACGTCGTATACGTGCGAGCCGAGGACATGCGCCTCGACGCTGCCTTTGCCGATCGCGAGATGCAGCACAGCCCCCGAGCGCGCGTAGCTGCGCCCGCGCTCGAGCCTGTTACGCAACTCGGCATACGACTCGATGTTGTCGCACCACGCGCGGCCCCAGAATGATTGCGCGATGCCCCGCTCCGCCGCGATCGTCACCGGGTCCCATCCCGGCCGCGCATGGGCGCGCGCCTCCCGGCGCCGCTCCTCCACCGGCACGTAAGCGGGGAACCCGTAGTCGTACGAATACCTACGTCGCCGCGGCATGGATATCGAGCGCCACGAGCTTCATGATCTGTTCGTTGCTCATCTCGGTCAGGATGGTCTCTGCGTCGCCCGCCAGCACGTCCTCCGAAAGGCGGCGCTTGGAAGCGATCATCGCATCGATCTTCTCCTCGAGCGTGCCGCGGCAGACGAACTTGTGGACGAGCACGTTGCGGTGCTGGCCGATGCGGTAGGCGCGGTCGGTCGCCTGGTCCTCGACCGCCGGGTTCCACCAGCGGTCGAAGTGCACCACGTGGCTGGCGGCGGTGAGGTTGAGCCCCGAGCCGCCGGCTTTCAGGGAGAGCACGAAGAACGGCACGCGCTCGTCTTCCTGGAAGCGGCGCACCAGGTCCTGCCGCTTGCCCACCGCGGTCGAGCCGTGCAGCACGAGCCCCGGCCGCCCGAACACGCTCGCGAGAAACGTCGCGACGGGCCCGGTCGCTTCGCGGAACTGCGTGAACACGAGCACCTTCTCCTGCTTCGCTGCGATAGTTTCGGCGATCTCGGCGAGGCGCAGCATCTTGCCGCTCTCCTCGGGGGTCCACGCGCCGTCGCCCAGCCAGTGCGAAGGATGGTTGCAGATCTGCTTGAAGCGCATGAGGAACGACAGGATCAGCCCCTTGCGCTGCATCCCGTCCTCCTTCGCCTCGAGCAGGGCCTTCTCGAGCGCTTTCACCGACTGCGCGTAGAGCGCTGCCTGCTTCGGCGACAGGCCGCAGAAGGCCTGCACTTCGGTCTTGTCCGGCAGGTCGGCGATCACTCGCCGGTCGGTCTTCAGCCTGCGCAGGATGTACGGCCGCACGAGCTCGCGCAACGGTCCGTAGGCGTTGTGCTCGCGCGCGGCGAGGCGCTTCGCATACGCGGTGAACGCCTGGCGCGAGCCGAGCAGCCCGGGGTTGATGAAGTCGAAGATCGACCACAGGTCGCCGAGCTTGTTCTCGATCGGCGTGCCGGTGAGCGCGATGCGCGCGTCGCCTTTCAACGCTTTGGCCGCGCGCGACTGCTGCGTGCCCGGATTGCGGATCGCCTGCGCTTCGTCGAGGACGACGGTGCGCCACCCGGTCTCGCGCAGCCACGCGAAGCGCGAGAGCGAGCCGTAGCTGGTGATGACGAGATCGCGTTGTGCGAAGTCCGCCGTTTCCAGCTCTTTCAGCTCCGCCGCCGGATGCACCGACGTATGCGCCACGAACACGTCGAGATCGGGCGCGAAGCGCTCGATCTCCGCGACCCAGTTCGCGAGCAGCGACGCGGGCGCGACCAGCAGGCCGCGCCTGGTCGCGCGCTTCGCCTTGCGGTCCTCGTCGCGCAGCGTAAGCAGCAGCGCGAGCACCTGTATCGTCTTGCCCAGCCCCATGTCGTCGGCGAGACACGCGCCCAGCCTCAGGCGATGGAGGAGATGCAGCCAGCGCAGCCCCACCTCCTGGTAAGGACGCAGGGTGGCCTTGAGCGCCGTCCTTGCGCGCGCTGTCGCGAGTCCCTCCGGACCCCGCAATGCATCGAGCGTCTGCGCGAGCCACGGCCCGGCGGTGACCGTCGACCATTCGCGCGCGGTGTCGTCGCCGGCCTCTTCGAGCGTTTCTCCCGTCCCCGCGACCAGCCGCATCGCCTCGGCGAAACCGATTCCCCCTCGCGCCGATTCCTTCTCGATCCTCTCGAACGTCTCCAGCATGCGGCCGAGCTTCTCGCGATCGACCTCGACCCAGCGCCCGCGAATCATCGCCAGCGCCTCCGTCCCCGCGAGAAGCTTCTTCACCTCTTGCGCGGTGAGGCGCTCGCCGTCGAGCGTCACTTCCATTTTGAAATCGAGCAGCGCATCCGCGCCGAGCCCGGCGGGCGGCTTCGTCCCGACGGTGGCGCTCACGCGCGGACGCGGCGGACGCGAGCCACGCCATACGCTGGGCACGCGCACAATGACCCCGGCCGCTTCGAGCCGCGGCGTGTCGCGGAGAAGCTGAACAGCGTCGGCGGTCGTCCAGCGCAGCGGGTGATAGATGTCGCCCTCGTCGACGAGCCGCTTCACCCACTCGCAAGCCTCGGCCGCGCGCTGCACCGGCGCCAGCAGCGAGACGAGCTGCTCGCGCTTCCTCGCGCCGGCGTACTCGTGCAGCGCCTGCCCGAGCGGCACGTGCCGCGCCTGCGACTGCGCCCCGAGGTGCGTCGTATACGTCGCGAGAAACGCGAACGGCGCCTCGTCGTCGCCGCGGTTCTCCGCGAGGTTGAAGTGCACGCGGCCGACGAGGTTCCAGGCGGGATTGCGCGACTTGAGATACCCCTCCAGCGATTCGCCCGACGCGGCGAGCTCCGCGCGCAGCGTCCGGTCGGTCTCGCGCCATAAAGAGGCCAGCAGCGACGCATCGAGATACTCCGCGCCCGCCATCGGCGGTGCGCCCGCGGCAATCCGCGCGAGCTCGGCCTCCGCCGGCGGCGCGATCTCCGCCGTGTCGAAGTCCGGATGCGTGCGCACCGCCGTCACGTAGCGCACGCCGAAGTCGCGCCAGTAGGCGAGCGCCGCCGGCAGCGGGGTATCGGTCTCGGTCGCTCCGAGGTGCAACAGCGCGTGGCCGGACCCGCGCTCGAACGCCGCAACGAGCGTTGCCGCCGGATTCGCGTCGAGCGGGAGCGCCTCGTCCGACGCCGCGAGGATCAGGCGGCCCTGCGGGGTCAGGGCGGGTGCGAGAGCGTTCACGCCACAGTTATACCGCAGCGACCACGCATAAGTCGTCAGGCATCTCCAATCGAGTCATCGCGAGGAGCGAAGGCATCTCCGATCAGCTCGTCGCGAGGAGCGTAGTAACTCCGATCATGTCATCGCGAGGAGCGAAGCGACGTGGCGATCCCGTGGCGCACGCAGCGGACCCTCCGCGATTGCTTCGTCGCTCGCGCTCCCTCGCAATGACAGTAGTGGTAGATCAGCGCTTGGGCGGCAGGAATTCTCGCGCAGGTGCAGGCAGCATCTGCGGCAGTGCCGCCTCCCGCCGCCCCTACTCCGCCCGTATCTTCGCGTCCCTCACGACGTTCAGCGCCCGCGCGTAATCGCTGCGTATCAGCTTCCCGAAGTCGTCGCTGCCGCCGCCCGCCGGCGCGATGCCCAGCGCGTCGAGCGCCTTCCTCGTTTCGGTTTCGGCGAGCATCTCGTTCGCCGATTGGTTCAGCAGCGCTACGATCCCGGCCGGCGTGCGCTTCGGCGCGACCAGCCCGAACCACGACTCGACGACGAAGCCGGGCAGCGTCTCCGCGAGCGTGGGGAGATCGGGCACCGCGTTCCAGCGCTTCGCGGTCGTCACCGCGAGCCCGCGCAGCCGGCCCTGCTGTATGTGAGACAGGAGCGGCGACAGCCCGCCGAGGATGAGATGGGTCTCGCCTTTGAGGAGATCGGGCATGCCGAGGCCGGTGCTCTTGTAAGGCACGTGGAGCATCCGGATCCCGGCCTGCTGGGCGAACTGCTCGGTCACGAGATGCGTGAGACTGCCGACGCCGGGCACCGGATAAGAGAGCTGCCCGGGGCGAGTCCGCGCGTAGTCGACGAGATCCCTGACGCTCTTCGCCGGCAGCGACGGCGTCACCGCGAGCGCGAACGGGCTGAACCCGAGCTTCACGATTCCAGCGAGATTCCCGATCGGATCGTTGTCGGGCCTGTGCGTCGCCACGCTCGCCGGGAAGCTGCCCGAGACGAGCATGAGCGTATGACCGTCCGGCAGCGCCTGGACAGCGATACCGATGCCGATCAGCCCGCCGCCGCCGCCGCGGTTATCGACGACGAATTGCTGACCGAAGCGCTCGGAGAGGCGCTGTGCCGTCAGGCGCGCCATGCTGTCGCTGCCCCCGCCTGCGGCCATGGGGACGACGAGGCGGACCGGGCGGGTGGGATACGTGGTTTTGGTTTGCGCGTGGGCTGAGGCGGCGCATAAGGCGAGCGAGATGAGAGCGAGAGCGGCGCAGTTCGGATTCGTCACGGCTTCTCCCATGGCATGCGTTTAATCAGCGTGCGAGGAATCAGTGCAGCTAGCTTTCTTTGCTGGTGGCCTTGGTCGGTCGGCGGGCCCGCCCCGCACTCCGGGCGGGATCCGAAACCACGATCGCAACCCCCATGTTCAAGCAGACAGTTGCGCGATGCAGTTCGTGGAGCGCTGGCGTTTACTGCGTCGTGGCGCGCACGTCTCGACAAATGGTACGAGATCATTCACCTCATCGGGTGCGAGAATAACCTTCTCCCGCTCTATGAACGCGGCTAGCGCCTTCGGATTTAGCACCCATACGGCACGACCCCTATTTGCGCCTGGTTCCACAAACCAGCCTGGATATAAGACGATCGCACGCACGGGATAATCTCGGCCCGTGGATTCCTTCACCAGCTCACGCGTCCGCCTCGCATTTGCAGCTGCCTGTTTGATCGGGTCCCGCTCCGGCGTAAGACCAGCAACCGCGACGGTCTCGCCGTCGTATCGGATGCTAGCTTCGCGGTCGGCTGGCTTGCTTATCGTCTTCGTCTCAATCGCGTAAATTCCCTGCGGACCCACTAGAATATGGTCGACGTTGAAGTCCAGTGCAGTGATGTCATGAAAAACGCGGAAGCCATTTTCTCGAAAACGCTCGAGGACTTCGGCCACCGCGCGCTCGCCGTCGCGGCCCTGCCGCAGGTTTCTCAACAGCCGACGCGCACGAGCCAATCGCCAGCAAGCGTAGGCACCGGCGACAAAGGCGAAGGCGGTCATAAGCAGAGGGCTGGGTGGGAGCGCAAAGTACCACCTAAACCACTCATGAGCCGCTAGTGCAATCGCGAGGGCACCTATAGCCGCGGCATCGGTGACGCCACCGTCGCGTAACTTGGTGATCGCCTCGTCGAGTGACTGTCCGGCCACACGAAGAGGTTTGGCTTTGAGGGCTGAACGGTCGTTCTTCTGCTTGGATGAATCAGGCGCTACAGCCATAGGTTTCCGGGTGTTGCAATGCTACGGTGATCTCTTCCTGCGACACGTGCTATCCGCGATCGGCCTCACGCCAGTTCTGCAAACATCTTGAATCGCATCGCTAGCCGATCTCTATCAGGCAAGTCTTTCGGCCGGGCCGGCAGGTGCAACTGCTGGTGATGAAGATTCTTCAGCGCCTCTAAAAGAGGACCGTCCCGACGCGTCAGGAGCCTGTTCGAGATATGGATGCGGTAGTTCGGGTCGATTCCGATGAGATGCGCATCAAATGCAGCGTGATGGATCTTCGATAGCGGGATGCCGTTAGTAACGAGCGGCTGTCCGTACAGCTCGTTTTTGTCAGAAACGATGTGCGCCGCATCGAGCAGCAACGGCTCCGGCAGACCCGATAGCGCGCAGCGGCCGTCGTATGCCTCGATTACTGCCTCCCGAAAAGAGGCTTGATGTAGGCGCTGCTTGACCTCGCGCAACGCATAGCGCCGCTCAGCAGCCGTTTCGGGTGGCCCCACGTCGATCTCGCCGGGCATGCCGAATATTACTTGCGCCCTCAGAGCAGTTGCGTCCCAGCCAGCGACGTAGGCCGGCAACATCGGCTGGTACAAGCCCGGTGCGATTCCGAGAAAGTAGATGACCGGAATCCCCGCCTCCATCGCTTCGCGAAGCCAGCGATTGTCCGCAGCCTGGGAATCTTGCCCCATGAACGCGTACTCGACTGCCTCGTCGCCTTCGTAGATCTGGCGATGAGCTTGCCGCTGGTCGTCATACCAGACGCGTGCACCCGACCTCGGGAACACAGTCCTTATAGACAGCAGATAGCGCATCCGCCGCGGCTTAAAGATGCCGCGTTGCGGATTGATCAAGGGTACACGTTCGCCTAGAAATTGGAATCCCGCGCGCAAATCACTAGAAGTGAGATCGCCCCGCACGTCCGTGAGGCGGCGAACGTGTTCAAATGCGGCGAGCCGCGGTGCTTGATCATCGTATTCAGCCATTCGGGCCGCAGGTCACACCTGATCTTTTGAGATGAACTGGTCGTAATAGTCGCGCGCTAGCTGCACCGCTGGTTCGGCACTGTCGCCTGCTAGCGCTTCGCGAACCGTCTGGCGGGCAAAACCTTACCGCACGTCACACAAACGTCAACAACCTTCTCGGATTGTCAACCAATATCGCGTTGATCTCCTCCTCACTGAAATCCCTCCTCATCAACGGCACGACGTTCTCGAAGATATGCCCATACCCGTGCCCACCATATTCGACCAGGCGCGTTTTGTAGCAGATGTCGTGCGAGATGAGGATGCGGTCGAGGAAGCCGCGATCGGCGAGGCGGCGCAGGGTCGCGAGGCGCATGCCGTCGTTGGGCATGTGTACTTCGGGTGAGCGCCAGTAATAGGTCGTCTCCTGTCCGAAGAGGTCGAACTCCATGACGCAGCCGGTATCGGCGAGCCTGAAGAGCCGGTCGTCGTCGAAGATGGTGCGGTCGAGATGGCTCATGATGGTGCGCGACGCGTCGCCGCCTTCGGCGCGGACGAGGTCCATCACTTCCTGCGGCTGGTCGGGGTTGCGGCCGGGATGGACGTTGAGCGCGGCGCCGGTCTCGCCCTGCGCGATCATCGCGCCGGTCATCACGCGCTTCTCGAGCGGCGACCACTCCGCCTGGCAGCCGATCTCGCCGATGATGCCGGCGCGAACGCCGGTGCCCCACGCGCCTTCGAACACCTGCGCGATGATCTCCTGCGCGAAGCGCTCGACGCTCTTGCTCTGGTTCGAAGGGTCCTGGTATTCCTCGACGTAGTAGCCGCAGCCGATGACGATCGGCACGCCGGCGGCTTCGGAGATCTCTTTGAGGCCGATGGGGTCGGGCTTCAGGCCCCCACAGGTGAGGTCGACGACCGTCTTGCCGCCGGCTTCGCGCATGCGCTCGAGCTCTTCGATCGCGAGTGCCTTGTCGAGCAGCCGGTACTTGGTCGGGTGCTTCTGCGTCCCGTACATGATCTTGAACACGTTCTGCAACGTGATCGGGTAATCGGGGTCGTTCTGGGCGGCGATCTTGGGCGGCGTGATGTCGCACAGCACGTGTTCGTGCATGAGGGTGGGGCCGAGGGTGGCGGGGTCGAGGATGCCGCCGACTGCCTGGGCTTTGCCGCGGAGGTCTTGGCGCGTTAATCGGGTCGTCATGCTCTAAAGGTCAAAATGGATTCCGGATCGCGTCCTGCGGACGCGTCCGGAATGACGGTTCTTTTCGGACGTGTCCGGGATGACGACGTTTCGGACGCGTCCGGGATGACGGTTTTTTCGGACGTGTCCGGGATGGCGGTTCTTCGGACGTGTCCGGAATGACGGTCCTCTTGGGATGTGCCCGGAATGAAGGTCGCGGTGCGTGCGCCACGGGATTGCTTCGTCGCTCGCGCTCCTCGCAATGACAGGCTATTTCCACTGGCGCTCCTCGCAATGGCCATGCTATTCGCGCGAGCTCGAGACCGCGGCGTCGTAATCCGAGAGCGGCGGACACGTGCACATGAGGTTGCGGTCGCCCGCGATCTCGTCGATCCGCCGCACCGGCGGCCAGTACTTGGCGCCCTGGGCGCCCTGCGGATAGGCCGCGCTCATCCTCGAGTACGCATGGGGCCAGTCATCGCTCGCGATCGATTCCGCGGTGTGCGGCGCGTTGACGAGCGGGTTGTCCTCGCGGTCGAAGTCGCCTTTTTCGATGCGGCGGATCTCTTCGCGGATGGCGATCATGGCGTCGCAGAAGCGGTCGAGCTCGCGCTTCGATTCGCTTTCGGTGGGCTCGATCATCATCGTGCCGGGCACCGGGAACGAGACGGTCGGCGCGTGGAAGCCGTAGTCGATGAGGCGCTTGGCGACGTCGGTCACCGACACGCCCACGCTGTCTTTCAGCGGCCGGACGTCGACGATGCACTCGTGCGCGACCATGCCGTTCGCGCCGGTGTAGAGCATCGGGTAGTGCCGTTCGAGGCGGTGGCGGATGTAGTTGGCATTGAGGATCGCGACCGCGCTCGCTCGCGTGAGGCCTTCGGCGCCCATCATGGCGATGTAGGCGAGGCTGATCGGGAGGACGCCGGCGTTGCCCCAGGGGGCGGCGGAGATGGGGCCTACGGCGGGTTGGTCCTTCGACCGTTCGTCCTTCGACTTCGCTGGCGCTACGCTCAGGACGAACGGTTGTAGGTGTCCCGGCAAAAACGGTTTCAGGTGCGCCTTCACCGCGATCGGCCCGACACCCGGCCCGCCGCCGCCGTGGGGGATGCAGAACGTCTTGTGCAGGTTCAGGTGCGAGACGTCCGCGCCGAGCTCGCCGGGCGCGGCGAGGCCGACCATCGCGTTCATGTTCGCGCCGTCGAGATAGACCTGCCCGCCGTGCGTATGGACGACGTCGCAGATCTCGCGGATCGCTTCCTCGAAAACGCCGTGGGTCGACGGATACGTGATCATCAGCGCGGCGAGGCTCGAAGCGTGCTGCGAGGCCCTGGCGCGCAGGTCTTCGAGATCGACGTCGCCCTCTTCGCTGCACTTCACCACGACGACTTTCAGCCCCGCCATCTGCGCCGACGCGGGATTGGTGCCGTGCGCCGAGCTCGGGATGAGGCAGACGGCGCGCTGCGGCTCGCCGCGGCTCGCGTGCCACGCACGGATCGCGAGCAGCCCCGCGAGCTCGCCCTGCGATCCCGCGTTGGGCTGCAGCGAGACGGCGTCGTAGCCGGTGATCGCGCAGAGGTCGCGCTCGAGGTTCGCAGCAAGCTCCTCGTAACCCGCGAGCTGATCGCGCGGCGCGTACGGATGCACGTTCGCGAGCTGCGGCCACGTGATCGGGATCATCTCGGTCGTCGCGTTGAGCTTCATCGTGCACGAGCCGAGCGGGATCATCGTGCGGTCGAGCGCCAGGTCCTTGTCGGCGAGCGAGCGCATGTAGCGCAGGAGCTCGGTCTCGGAGCGGTGGCGCTCGAACACCGGGTGCGTGAGATAAGCCGAGCGGCGCGCCAGATCGTGCGGGATCGCCGCGGGGTCGGCGGTCGGCTCGAACGCCCCGCGCTCGCCGCCGAAAGCCGCCGCGATGATCGGCAGCTCGCCGGCGGTCGTCGTCTCGTCGACCGAGAGGGCGATCGTCGCCTCGTCGACGCGGCGGAAGTTGTAGCCCGCGGCGACCGCCGCTTCGAGAATCGCGTCGGTCCGGTCGCCGGTGCGGACGGCGAGCGTGTCGAAGAACGACCGTGTGCGCACGTCGTGCCCGTGCGAGCGCAGCAGGCCCGCGAGCGTGCGGGCGTTCACGTGTATCTGCTCCGCGATCGCTCTCAGGCCTTCCGCGCCGTGATACACCGCGTAAAGGCTCGCGACGATCGCCGGCAGCACCTGCGCGGTGCAGATGTTGCTCGTCGCGCGCTCGCGCCGGATGTGCTGCTCGCGAGTCTGGAGCGCGAGGCGATAGCCCACGCGTCCCGCCGCGTCGCGTGACGCGCCGACGAGCCTTCCCGGCAGCGTGCGCTTGAGATCGTCGGCGACGGCGATGTAAGCCGCGTGCGGTCCGCCGCAGCCCATCGGCATGCCGAAGCGCTGGGTCGTGCCGACCGCGATGTCGGCGCCGAGCTCGCCGGGCGGCTTGACGAGCGTGAGGGAGAGCAGATCGGCCGCGACGACGACGCGCGTGCCGCGCTCGTGAAGCTTCGCGATTGCGGCCGTCGGGTCCACGAGCTCGCCGGTCGAGTGCGGGTATTGCAGGAGCGCGCCGAACGCATCGGTCGCACTGCCGACCTCGCCGTCTTCGACGAGTCGCACTTCGATACCGAGCGGCTCGGCGCGCGTGCGCACGACCGCGATCGTCTGCGGATGGCACGCGCTCGACACCACGAAGGCCGGCCGATCGGGCTTGTGAGCGACGCGGTGGCACATCGCCATCGCTTCGGCGGCCGCGGTCGCTTCGTCGAGGAGCGACGCGTTCGCCACCGGCAGCGCGGTCAGGTCCGACACGAGCGTCTGGAAGTTCATGAGGAGCTCGAGCCGGCCCTGCGAGATCTCGGCCTGGTACGGCGTGTAGGCCGTGTACCACGCGGGATTCTCGAGGATGTTGCGCAGGATGACGGTAGGGGTGTGGCAGCCGTGATAGCCCATGCCGATCATCGAGCGCATCACGCGGTTTTGCTGTGCGATGCGCGCGAGCTCCGCGAGCGCTTCGGGCTCGGTGAGCGGGCGGCCGAGCGTCATCGGCGTGCGGCGGCGGATGCCGGCGGGGACCGCGGCATCGACGAGCGCATCGAGCGAGTCGAGCCCGAGCGCCGCGAGCATCTCCGCGATCTCGCGCTCGCGCGGGCCGATGTGGCGGTCGGCGAAAGCATTCGAGGAATACGTGGACACTCGGGCTACTTCTTCTTCGTGATTTGGGAGTACGCGTTCTCGTCCATGAGCGCCGCGAGCTCTTCAGGGTTCGACAGGCGCACCTTGTAGAACCACGCGCGGCCGGCGGGGTCTTGGTTGATGAGCTCGGGCGAACCCGGCAGCGCGTCGTTCGCTTCGATCACGCTCCCGCTCACGGGCGCCTTGACGTCCGCGGCGGCTTTGACCGATTCGACGACGGCGGCCGCGTCGCCCCGCGCGTGCTGCGTGCCGGGTTTCGGCAGCTCGACGTACACGACGTCGCCGAGCTGCTCCTGCGCGTAATGGGTGATGCCGACGGTCGCGACGTCGTCGCTGTCGAGGCGCAGCCACTCGTGGTCTTCGGTGTAGTAGGTCCGGGTCATCTTGTCCTCGTTGGCTAGTGACGCGTCACCGCACCGTCATTCCCGCGTACGCGGGAATCCATTTTGACGGTTTTGCTTTGAAAATGGATTCCCGACCGCTCGCGCTGCGAGCGTCGGGAATGACGAGCCGGGTGTCATCTTCTGTAGCGATGATCGACGAAAGGAAGCTTCACAGGTGTCATGGGAATCTCGCGGCCGCGGCTCACGGTATGGAGCGCCTCGCCCGCTTCCAGGACCCTCGCGTCGACGTAGCCCATCGCGATCGGGGCGTCCAGCGTCGGGCTGAAGCCGCCGCTCGTGACGGCGCCGGCTTTCGTGCCGTCGCGAGCGAGCAGCTCGGCGCCTTCGCGCACCGGCATCCGCCCTTCCGGCCGCAGGCCCGTTCGCCTGCGCGGCGATCCGTTCGCGAGCTCGTTTTCGATGATACCGGCGCCGGGATAGCCGCCGGCACGAACGCCGCCGGGCCGGCGTGCGCGCGAGATCGTCCAGCCGAGACCGGCTTCGACCGGCGTGGTCGTCTCGTCGATGTCGTGGCCGTAGAGGCACAGCCCGGCTTCGAGCCTCAGCGAATCGCGGGCGCCGAGTCCGGCGGGACGCACCTCGGGCTGCGCGAGCAGCGCGCGCGCGAGCTTCCCGGCCGCGCTCGCTTCGACCGAGATCTCGAATCCGTCCTCGCCGGTGTAGCCCGAGCGCGTGACGCTGCATTCGATCCCCGAGATCGATATCGACCGGGCGCTCATGAAGGCCCAGCCGGCGACGCCCACGCCGAGCTTCTCCATGACGGCGGCCGCGGCGGGACCCTGGAGCGCGAGGAGGCAGAGGTCGGCGCGCTCGTCGATCGTGCAGCGCGCGCCGATCGACGAGCGCAACTGCGCGACGTCGGCTTCGCGCCGCGACGCGTTCACGACGACGTGCAGGCCGTGCTCCGTGCGAGTGACGATGAGGTCGTCGAGGATGCCGCCGGCTTGGTTCGTCAGCACGCAGTAGCGCGCGCGATCCCGGGGAAGATCGACGAGATCGGCGGGCGTCAGCGATTCGAGCGCTTCGGCGGCTCCCGGCCCGCCGAGCAAGACCTGCCCCATGTGCGACACGTCGAAGAGCGCCGCCGAAGACCGGCACCAGCGGTGCTCCTTGAGGATCCCGTCGCCGTAATCGAGCGGCATCGCATGACCGGCGAACGGGACGAGCTTCGCGCCGAGCTCGACGTGCAGCGCGTGCAGCGGAAGCTCTCGTGCGGGTTGCGGCGTGTCGCTCATGCGGGTTATTCGATCCTGATCTTCGCCTGCCGGATGATCTTGCCCCACTTCGCGTATTCCGAGCGCACGAACGCCGCGAACTGCTCGGGCGTGTTCCTGCCGAACTCGCTGCCGTCTCCCGCCAGCTTCTCCGCCACGTCCGGCAGCGGCAGCACGCGAACGATCACGGCATTCAGCCGGTCGACGATCGGCCGCGGCGTGCCGGCCGGCGCGAGCACGCCGTTCCACGACGTCATCTCGTAGCCGGGGAGTCCCGCTTCGGAGATCGTCGGCACGTCGGGCATGATCTTCGAGCGCACCTTGCTGGTGACGCCGAGCGCGCGCAGCTTCCCTGCCGCGACGTAGCCGCGCGCGCCGATGACGTCGGCGAAGAGCAGCGACACCTGGCCGCTCATCACTTCCGGCAGCGCCGCGCCGCCGCCCTTGTAGGGCACGTGCACCATGCTCGTTCCGGCCATGAGCTGCATGAGCTCGGTCGCGATGTGCGACGCGCCCCCGGTGCCGCCCGACGCATACGTCATCTTGCCCGGCTGCGACCTGGCGAGCGCGATCAGCTCCCTCAGGTTCTTCGCCGGCAGGCTCGGCGGCACGACGATGGCGAACACCGTGCTCGACGCGAGCGCGACCGGCGCGTAGTCCTTGAGCGTGTCGAACGGAAGGCTTTTGAAAAGCGCGGGACTGAAAGCCATCGGCGCGACGGTGCTCATGATGAGCGTGTAGCCGTCGGGGGCCGCGCGCGCCGCGATCTCCATCGCGATGTGGCCGGACGCGCCGGTACGGTTGTCGACGATGATCGTCTGGTGGAGCTGCTCGGTCATCTTCTGCCCGATGACGCGCGCCGAAATGTCGGTGCCGCCGCCGGGGGCGAACGGCACGAGCATGCGGATGGGGCGGGCGGGATACGTCTGCTGAGCGTGAGCGACGTCGGCGGCGCTCACGAGCGTGAGAAGCACGCAGGAGGTCAGGAAAGTCTTCATTCGTTTGTTTGCCGGAGCGGTCCGGCGATCATTCAAAACCCAGATTAGCCAGCACGTCCCGGCGCCGCGCTTGCGCTGCCATGCGTCGGTACGAAGGCGGAACGACCGTCGTCAGGCGCGGCCGTCGCCTGGTCCGCCGCGGCCTCGGCCTCGGGCATTGCACCATGCGCGCGCCCTCCTCGATCGAGCATTTATCCGATGGTATAGCGCGGCCCCCGCCGCGCCAACGACCTCACCACCGCCACCACCTCGTCACTCATCACCGGCTTGCCCAGATGCGCCTGGAAGCCGGCCTTCATCGCCTCGGCCCGATCCTCCTCGCGCGCGTACGCGGTGATCGCGGCCGCGGGGATGTCGCGCCCCTCTTCAGGAGATAGCCCCCGCACCCGCCGCACGAACGCGTAGCCGTCCATGCCGGACATGCCGATGTCGCTCAGCAGCACGTCCGGCCGGATGCGAGGCAACGCCGCCAGACCTTCCGACGCATCGCTCGCACACGCCACCTGCGCGCCCGCCTCTTTCAACACACGCTGCAGCAGCGCACGCGCGTCGGCGTCGTCGTCGACGACGAGGACGCGCACGCCGGCCAGCGGCGCACCGCCGGCATCCGAAGGCGGCGCTTCGGAAGCTACCGACGCCTGCGCAATCATCAGCGGCAGCTCGACCATGAACGTTGCACCATGACCCAACCCCGCACTGCGCGCTTCGACCGTTCCTCCGTGCAGCTCCACGAGCTGGCGCACCACCGCCAGCCCGATGCCCAGCCCGCCGTGCCGCCGGCTCCTGCCGCCTTCAGCCTGCTCGAACCGCCCGAAGATGCGCTCGAGGTCTTTGGGCTCGATGCCTTCGCCGGTGTCGGTCACCGTGAGGCGCGCGCACTTCCCTGCAGGTTCCAGCCGAAGCTGCACGCGCCCGCCCGCGGGCGTGAACTTGACGGCGTTGGACAGGAGGTTCCACACGACCTGCTGCAATCGCGACGCGTCGCCGCGCACGACGATCGGCCCGGCGACGATGTCGGACTCGAGCACGATGTTCTTCGCTTCGGCCGCCGGGCGCGCCGAGGCGATCGCCTCCTCGACCGCGCGCGCCATGTCGACCGAGTGCAGCTCGAGGCGCATCTTGCCGGTGATGATGCGGTTCATGTCGAGGAGGTCCTCGATGAGCTTCGACTGCGCCTGCGCGTTGCGATGGAGGACCTCGGCCGCGGTCGGGATCTCGGACGCGGGGAGCTTGCCCGAGCGCAGCAGCTCGGCCCAGCCGACGATGCTGCCCAAAGGCGTCCTGAGCTCGTGCGAGACCGTCGCGAGGAACTCGTCCTTCATCACGTTCGCGCGCTCGGCTTCGGAGCGTGCGGCGCGCTCGCGCTCGAGCGCCCGCTGGGTGTCCCAGCGCGCGTCGGCCTGCCTCAATACGAGCGCCGCGAGCAGCCACGACAGCAGCGTCCCGCCGAGCACGACGAGCAGCGGTTGCACGATCGCCTCGAAATGCGTCTGCCGCGAGCGGAAGGCGAACGTCCACGGCTGGCCGACGACGTCGACCGTCTCGGTCCTGGTGAAGCGCGGGCTGTGGTCCGACGTGTCGTCGTAGAGCACGCTCGCGGGATCGGGCGCGGCGCCGTGATAGACCGACACCGCGACGCCCGGCGGCGTGCGGAACGCGCTCGCCAGGAAGTCGCCCGAGCGGATCGGCGAATACGCGAAGCCGAGCAGGCGCTCGCGCCGCTCTTCCACGCTGCGCGGCATCGTGCCGCCGCGATACACCGGCAGGTAGATGAGGAAGCCGGGCTGCTTGCGCGCGTCGATCTCCTGCACGAGCTGGACCATCGCCGACGCGGCCGCCGCGCCGCTGTCGCGCGCTTTCGCCATCGCCTGCGCGCGCACCGGGTTGGTGTACATGTCGTAGCCGATCGCGGCGCGGTTGCGCTCGTCGAGCGGCTCGAGGTTCACGATCGAATGGCGCTCGGCGCGCTCGTGCTCGGGCCACACGCGGAACTGCGGAAAGCCCTGGGCGCGCATCGCCTGCTCGATCCGCGGCTCCTCCGCGGCGGTCATCCTGCGGCTGAAGCCGATGCCGAGGATGCCGGGATACTGCGTCTCCAGCGCCAGCCGCTCGACGTAGCGATGGAAGCCGGCGGTGTCGACCTCTCTGTCGAACGCGGAGAAAAGACCGGCGGCGCCGCGCAGCAGCGCGACCGAGGTCTCCACGCGCTGGAGCACCGCGGCCTGCGCGTCGCGCGCGGCGGCTTCGAACGCCACGCGGTCGCGCTGCGCGGCGATATGCCACAGGAGGCCGGCGACGAGCAGGGTCACCGCCACGCCGGCGGCGAAGGCGATTTTTGCGGTGCGGCGGCGAGGGGCGGACGGGGCGGGTCGGGTTTCGGTCGAGGACGGCTGCATGAATTTGTGCATTCGATGGTCGTGCCCGGCTGTTGCGCCGGCGCGTGCACGATAGCAGCATCAGCGCGCATGGAACCACCCTTCGAACGTCCGCAGGCCGGCGCGGTGCCGCCGCTCGATCATCAGATCGGGGTGGTCGATGCGATCGTGCTCGCGGTGGGTGAAGGAGCAAGCGCTTACCTCGTGCGCGAGGTCTGGAAAGGACACTCGACAGCCGCCGGCAGCGCGCTTGCGCTCGACACGCGCATGCACGAGCTGCTCGGCTATGAGCCTGTGAACGGCGGCGAGGTCGTGCTCTTCCTGCTCGCCGGCAAGCCTCTGGAAGTGCTGCCGGTCGTGGGCGGCCGCGTCGTCTATGCGCCGCACGATGCGTCGGTGCAGGAGACGCTTGCCGCGCCGCAACTGAAGGAGCGCGTGATGGCAACCGCAACGCCGCTCTCGCAACCGCTGCCGCCTTCCGGTGTGCGCATCGCGCTGCGTGTCGCGTTCACCGGCGTCAAAGGCATGCCGGTGCTCGCGCTCGCCCATAACAATGCGGCTCCGCTGCTCGTGCTGTTCGAGGACCATCTCGTGCAGCGGGTGATCTTCAGGCGCGAGCGCAAGTACTCGGAGATCGAACAGGTCGACGTGTCGCGCACCGACAGCGACAACCTCGAGATCGCCTACCGCGGACGCACGCTCACGTTCGCGGCGAAGATGGCGCAGAGCGACCTGGTCGAAGTGCTGCGGTTCTTCCAGCGGAAAGGCGTGACGCTCGGGGAAGGGGCGGCACGGCGGGTGCGCTAAGGCCTCTCTGATCGAGTCATCGCGAGGAGCGAAGCGACGTGGCGATCTCGTGGCGCACGCAACGGACGCTCCGGGGATTGCTTCGTCCCCCGGATGCTGTTCCGGGCTTCGGCCTGGCGCTCCTCCTCGCAATGACATTCGCGTCCGCGCTATGCTTCCTCAAACGACGACCGGGGAGCAGCGATGAACCTCACCCATCTCGAGGTCGTGCCGGGCGGCGGGCAGGTCTCGCCCGACAGGCCGGTCAACGCGAAGCCCGGCACGATGCTCTACGCGCGCTACGATCTCGCACGGATCAAGGGCGAGGTCACACCGCAGGACATCGCCCAAGGCCCCGCATCCCTGTGGCGGTATGCGCCGCTGCTCCCGGTAAAGGATCCGAAGAACGTCGTCACGCTGAGCGAAGGCTGGACGCCGCTGCTGCGCGCGGACCGGCTCGCGAAGGCGATCGGCTGCGGCGAGCTGTGGGTGAAGGACGAAGGGCGCAATCCCAGCGGCACGTTCAAGGACCGCGGCGCGTCGGTCGCGCTGAGCCGCTATCGCGAGCTCGGGGTCGAGACGGTGGCGCTGAACAGCTCGGGCAACGCGGGCGCGTCGTGGGCGCTGTACGCGGCGCGCGCGGGGCTGGGCTGCACGACGATACTCCCCACCGACGCGCAGCCGTCGAGCCGCCGCCAGTGCGACCTCGCCGGCGCGCGCAGCTATTACGTCGCCGACTGGCACCGCGCCGGCGCGATCGTCGCGCAGACGTGCGCGGAGCACGGCTGGCTCGACGTGAACACGCTCAGGGAGCCGTATCGCACCGAAGGCAAGAAGACGATGGGGCTCGAGATCGCCGAGCAGCTCGGCTGGCAATTGCCCGACGTCGTCGTCTACCCGATGGGCGGGGGCCTGGGCGCGATCGCGATCTGGAAAGCGTTCGAGGAGCTGCTCGCGCTCGGCTGGGTGCAAGGGCGCATGCCGAAGCTCGTCGTCACGCAGTTCGCCGGCTGCGCGCCGGTGGTGGCGGCGTTCGACGCCGGCCGCGACGAGGTGACGCCGTGGGGCGCGATGGACGTGCCGCCCGGCGGGCTCAAGTCGCCCAACCCGCCGGCGGGACGCGCGGTGCTGGCGATCCTGAAGCGGCACGGCGGCGCGGCGATCGCGGTCAGCACCGCGGACGCGATCCGCGAGGCCGCGGCGCTGACTTTCAGCGAAGGCATCTTCGCGTGCCCCGAGAGCGCGACCACGATCGCGGGCATCCGCCAGGCGCTCGCGCGCGGCATCATCGACAAGTCCGAGCGCGTCGTCGCGGTGTCGACGGGCTCGGGCCTCAAATCGATACCGACGCTGCCGGCGACGCCGGAGCGGCTGATCGCTTCCGCGGGAGACATCCGATGAGAACGCACCTGATCGTCGCTCTGGCAGCCGCGGCCTGCGCCATTCACGCCCACGCGGCGGGCTATCCCGACCGCCCCATCCGCCTCGTCGTGCCGTTCGGTCCGGGCGGCGGCTCCGATTACGTCGGACGGCTCGTCGGCGTGAAGCTCGGCGAGCAGATGGGCCAGCAGGTGGTGGTCGACAACCGGCCGGGCGCGGCGTCGCTCGTCGGCACCGAGATCGTCGCGCGCGCCGCGCCGGACGGCTACACGCTGTGCCTGTGCGACGTCGGCTTCACGATCAACCCGCTCTATTACAGGAAGACGAGCTACGACCCGCTGAAGGATTTCGACCCGGTGACGGTCGTCGCGGAGACGCCGTACATCCTCGTCGTCAGCTCGAGCCTGCCGTACGCGACCAGCATCAAGGACTTCATCGCCGCGGCGAAAGCGGCGCCGGGCAAGATCAACATCGGGTCGGCCGGCAGCGGCAGCGGCACGCATTTCTCGGGCGAGCTCTTCAAGCAGCGCGCCGGCATCGTCGCGACGCACGTGCCTTACAAGAGCGCCGGGCTGTCGACGACCGACGTCGCGGCCGGCCAGATCCAGGCGACGATGAGCACCGCCCCTGCGGCGATGCCGCTCGTCAAAGGCGGGCGGGTGAAGATCCTCGCGTCGGCGGGCGCCAGGCGCAGCGCGCTCATGCCCGACGTGCCGACGTTCGCCGAGAGCGGCGTCAGCGGCGTGGTCGTGACGAACTGGTACAGCATCATGTCGGTCGGCGGCACGCCCAAGCCCGTGATCGCGCGGCTGCACCAGGAGCTCACCCGCGCCGTCGCCGCGCCCGACATGCGCGAGCGCCTCGCCAACGCCGCGCTCGAGCCCGCGCCGAACACGCCCGAGCAGTTCAGGCAGCTGATCGCGAACGAGCTCAAGCGCTGGGCGCAGGTGATGAAGGACGCGGGGATCAAGCAGGAGTGATTCGTCATTCCCGACCCCGCGATAGCGGGAGCGGATCGGGAATCCATTTCACGACCTGTGCCCGAGGAAAATGGATTCCCGCCTGCGCGGGAATGACGACTCGTTCGCGTCCGCGTTGTCATGTACAGTCGTCTCGTTTCAGAAACCCAGAACAGGATTTGCCTCGTGTCGAAACTCGCTGCCCGCTTCGTTTCCCCGGCGTTCGTGCTGTGTGCCTGCTCCGCGTTCGCCGCGGACAACTATCCCGCCCGCCCCATCCGCATCGTCGATCCGTTCTCGCCGGGCGGGAGCACCGAAGCTCAGGCGCGCGCGCTCGCGCAGAAGCTCAACGAAGCGTGGGGCCAGCCGGTGGTCATCGACGCGCGGCCGGGCGCGGGGAGCTCGCTGGGCTCTTCGGTCGTGGCGCAGGCGACGCCCGACGGCTACACGCTGCTCATGAACAACGTCGGGCTCGTGACGTCGGCGCTGCTCGCGAAGAGGCCGCCGTACGAGCCCACGAAGGATTTCGCGGGCGTGATCATGACCGGCACCCAGCCGCAGTTCATCGTCGTGAATCCGTCGCTGCCGTCGACGCTGAAAGAGTTCATCGCGTACGCCAAGGCGAATCCGGGCAAGGTGAACTTCGGATCGTCGGGCGTGGGCGGCAGCAGCCATCTCTCGATGGAGTATTTCAAGATCGCGACCGGCACCGACCTCACGCACGTGCCGTACAAGGGCAGCAACCCGTCGGCGACCGCGATCATCGCGGGCGAGATCCAGATGGGGTCGTTCTCGGGGAACTCGGTGCTGCCCCATATTCGGTCGGGGAAGATGCGCGCGCTCGCGGTGACGACGCTGAAGCGCGCCGCGGTGATGCCCGAGGTGCCGACGGCCGACGAGCAGGGGCTCAAAGGCTACGAGGTCGTCACGTGGGGCGGGATCTTCGCGCCGGCGAAGACGCCGCCGGCGATCGTCGCGAAGCTCAATCAGCAGATGAACGCTGCGTTGCAGACCGCGGACGTGAAGGAGCGGTATGCGAGGATCGGGGTCGATGTCTCCGGCGGCGCGCCGGCGGTGCTGAACAAGCTGCTGGCGTCGGAGCAGAAGCGGTGGGGGAAGGTCGTTGCAGACGCGAAGATTCCGAAGGAGTGAACGTCAAGATGGATTCCCGCCTCCGCGGGAATGACGAAGGGCAGGAGTTCGCGGGATGACGAGGGACCGCCTCCGCGGGAATGACGAAGGGCAGGAGTTCGCGGGATAACGAGGGGCCGGACTTCGCGGGAATGACGAGGGCCTCTCTGTACGGTCGCGTACCGCGTGGCAAGCGAGCGTCCGGTACCATTCGCGCATCATGCCGAATCGCACCTGGATTTTTCGTTCCTCTCCCGAGATGCAGGACAACGCGGTCCTGCACCGATGGTGCTGGCGCGCGATCGCGCCGACCGGTGAGATGGCGGTCGCGAGCCTGACGTTCGCGACGCTCGCAGCATGCGTCGCCGACGCGCAGCTCCACGGTTTCGCGGGCGCGGTCGATCCCGCCGCCGGCATGCTGTCTCCCGTTCATTACGAGATCCGCGTGAACGGTCCCGAAGTGGTCGCCACGCCGCGCGCTGGCGGATAGGCGTTGCGGCTATGATGGTGTGGTCGGAGACTTCCCCACACCCTCATGAACACCCATCGATATTCCGCTACTGAAGCATCGGCGCTGTTAGCAAACGGCAAGCTCACCGCCGTCCGGCTCGCCGAGGACTGCCTCGCGCAGGTCGCCGCGCGCGAGGAAGCAGTCCAGGCGTGGTCCTTCATCGATCCGCAGCAGGTCCTGGCGGACGCACGCGCGCGCGATTCGGAAAAACCGCGCGGCCCGCTGCACGGCATTCCGGTCGCGGTGAAGGACATCATCGACACGGCGGACATGCCGACCACGTACGGCTCGCCGATCTACGCCGGCTATCGGCCGCGCATCGATGCGGCGTGCGTCGCGCTGCTGAAGCAGGCCGGCGCGGTGATCATGGGCAAGACGGTGACCGCCGAGTTCGCGATGTCGCATCCGGGGCCGACGCGCAATCCGCACAATCCCGCGCACACGCCCGGCGGCTCGTCGAGCGGCTCGGCCGCGGCGGTCGCGGATTTCATGGCGCCGCTCGCGCTGGGCACGCAGACCGGCGGCTCGGTGCTGCGGCCGGCGGCGTTCTGCGGGATCGTCGGTTTCAAGCCGTCCTTCGACGCGATCAGCCCGATCGGCGTCAAAGCCAATACCAAGTCGTTCGACACCGTGGGGCTGATGGGCCGCAGCGTCGGCGACGTCGCGCTCGCGCTCTCGGTGATGACGGGATCGCGCTTCGAGCTGCCCGCGGTCGACAAGCCGCGCATCGGCTTCTATCGCACGCTCCACTGGGACAAGGCGGACGCGGCGACGCAATCGGCGCTCGAGGGCGCGGCGTCACAGCTCGCGAAAGCCGGCGCGCGCGTGAGCGAGGTCACGCTGCCCGCCCGGTTCGAGGAGCTCCTGCGTGCGCGCAACGCGGTCGGCGCGTTCGAATCCTCGCGCGCGCTCGCGTGGGAGCGGGCGAATCACGAAGAGCAGATCGCGGTGCGCGAGAAGCTTCGCAAGTCCGACGCGGTCACGTTCGACGAATACGTCGCCGCGCAGAAGGTGCTCGACGAATGCCGTCGCTTGCTCGGCATCGCGTTCAACGATTACGACGCCCTGCTCGTCCCGAGCGCGCCGGGCGAGGCCCCGAAAGGCCTGCAATCGACCGGGGACTCGGTCTTCAACCAGCTGTGGACCGCGCTGCACGTGCCGTGCGTGACGGTGCCGGTGTTCAAGGGGCCGAACGGCCTGCCGATCGGCGCGCAGCTCGTCGGTCCGTATGGTGGCGATTACCGCACCCTCGGGTGCGCCGGGTGGGCGCAACGCGCCCTGATGTAGGAGACACGGCGAATGGCGATGGAACGGGCAGCCGATCAGCAGGACATCGTCGACCAGCTCTACTTCTTCGAAAGCCCGAACCAGGGCGATACGCGCTGCCTCATCCTCGCCCACGGCGGGCAGTTGCGCGGAGACGACCAGTTCAACCTCAACGGCATCACCATGAAGTTCTTCGTCGAGCACGGCGAAGCGCTCGAATCGAACACCGCGCGGCTCGTGCTCGGCCTGCCGCGCGTCAACGAGGCCAGCCCTTGCCGCGACTACTCGCTGGCGAAGTTCCTCGGATCGCACGGCGACGGCAAGACCTACACCCAGCTTCGCGACCTCATGCTGGTTCGCTACGGCGCTTCGCCCAATCTCTGCCCGCACATCGTCAGCGTTCGCAACCGGTCGATCTTCAAGGCGGGGAAGATCATCAAGCTGAGCGAAGCGATCAGGCTCGTCACCGCGCACCGGCCGGCGATCAACGAGTTCTGGATCGGCGGCTGCCGCGGCGAGCACAAGGGCAAATGGTCGTACGTCAGCAGCCATCTGTGGGGAGGCTGAATTCGCGCAGCAGCTCGGTATAAGATCGGGCTTGTCCGCCCACGAGTAGAAAAAGGACCACATGATGGCCCGACCAACGAAGGCCGGCCTGCACTACGCCTGGATCGTCCTCGGCGCCGCCTGCGTGCTCGCCATCGCCGCGCGCGCCGATTCGGCGGCGTTCGCGGTGTTCGTCGAGCCGCTGGTCGCGCTGTTCGGATGGAAGCGCGGGGACATCTCGTTCGCGTACGCGCTGGCCTTCCTCCTCGGCCTGCCGGCGACGGTCGCGATGGGATGGCTCGGCGACCGCTTCGGCGTGCGGCCGCTGATGCTCGGCGCGTCGGTGCTGATCTCGGTCGGCACGGTGCTCATGGGCACGATCACCGAGCTGTGGCAGTTCTATCTGTACTACGCGCTGTTCGTCGGCTCGATGGGCCACGCGGCGTTCACCGTGCTGCTGCCGGTGATCCTCACGCGCTGGTTCAAGCGCCACATGGGCATCGCGATCGGCTGCTACTGGGGCGCGCTGGGCGCGGGGCCGGTGCTGTTCGCGCCGCTCTTCAGCTGGATGATCGAGACGCGCGGGTGGCAGAACGCTTTCACGACCATCGGCGTGAGCCTGGGATTCGTGCTCTTCGCTTTTTCGCTGCTGATCCGCACCCGGCCCGCCGAAAAAGGACTCACCGCGCTGGGCGATGAAGACGGCGAGAAGCCGCGCGCGGCCGCAGCGGCGCCTACCGCGAAGCTGCGCGACCTCATGCGCGAGCGGCCGGTGTGGTACCTGATGGGCATCCACCATCTCGGCTGCGCCGGCCACGCGGTGATCCTCGCGCACGGCGTGTCGATGGCGCACATCGCGGGCGTGCCGATGATCGAAGCCGCGGGCGTGCTCAGCGTGATCGCGGGCACGTCGGCGTTCAGCCGCTTCGCGTTCTCCATCCTCACCGAGAAATTCGGCGGCCGCTCGTGCCTCACCGTCGCGATGCTCGGGCAAAGCACGTCCGTCCTGCTCCTGCTCGTCGCGCACGAGCCGTGGCACTTCTATGCGTTCGCCGTGGTCTTCGGGATCTGCTACGGCGGCGAGATGGTCGGCTTCCCGATCATCAACCGCCAGCTCTTCGGCGCCAACGCGCCGCTCGGCTCGATCTACTCGTTCCAGATGGTCGGCGCGAGCATCGGCATGGCGCTCGGCGGCTGGCTGGGCGGACTGCTGTTCGATATGACGGGGACGTATACCGCCTCGATCATCGTCGCTGCGGCGATCGGATACCTGGCCGTGCCGCTGTCGATGTGGCTACCGCGCCACGAGCGCGCGCAGGCAGCGCCGGTCAAGGCAGTGGCGCCGGCGTAGACGCGGCAGCGGGCGACGCCGCCCTTCTTTCCGCCAGATACGCGAGACACCTTCCCCGCTCTTCGTCACCGATCCCGGTGACCAGCGCACCGAGGCGCCCCTTGTTGACGTGACGGATCTGCACGGTGCAATGGATCGGCTCGCCGGGCGGAAACGGCACGACGAGCTCGATGTGCCCGCCGACCGGCAGCGAGTCCTCCGCTTCGATCAGGAAGCCTTTCTCGCACATGTTGCGCAGCCGGCACGGCGACCTGCTTGCGCCCACCACCAGCGTCGCGTTGATGTCGATGTCGACCCTTTGCGCCGCTCTCCGCTCGCTCGGCCTCAATTGGTTATTGCTCCCCTTGTTGAAACCACCCACACCCTAACCCTCCCCCTGAGGGGGAGGGAATCTTTTGGTACTCTCCTGAGGGGGAAGGAATGGACCACTACTGCGGCGTGATCCCCGCCTCTTTCACCACCCTGGCCCACGTCGCGCTCTCTTCGCGGATCACCTTCGCGAACTCGTCCGGCGTGCTGTTGACCGGCTCCATCGCCATCGAGGCGAACTTCTGTTTCACCTCGGGCGTGCGTGACGCGTGGCCGATCGCCTGATTCAGGCGGTCGATGATCGCACGCGGCGTGCCGGCCGGCGCGAGCATCCCGAACCACTGCGAGCTCTCGAAGCCAGGCAGCGTCTCCGCCACCGTCGGCACGTCGGGCAGCGCCGGGACGCGTTTGCCGCTGGTCACGCCGATCGCCCGGATCTTTCCGGTCTTGATGTGCGTGATCGCCGACGACACCGCCGAGAACACCATCGCCACCTCACCCGACACCAGCCCGATGAACGCCGGACCCACGCCCTTGTACACGATCTGCTGGAGCTTTATTCCGGTAGCCTGCTCGAAACGGACCGAGGTGAGATGCGGATGAGTCCCCTGCCCCGGCGAGCCGTTGGTGACGCGGCCCGGCCGCTCCTTCGCGAGCGCGATCAGGTCCCTCACGCTGCGCGCCGGCACCGAAGGATGGACGTTGAGCACCTGCGGCACGTCGACGACGAGCGAGATCGGCGCGAAGTCGCGCACCGCGTCGTGCGGAACCTTGGCGAAGATGTGCGGATTGATCGTGAGCGACGGCTGGATGATGAGCAGCGTGTAGCCGTCGGGCGGCGCCTTGGCGACGACGTCGGTGCCGATGATGCCGCTCGCGCCTGCACGGTTCTCGACCACGAAGCTTTGTCCGAGCTCGGCCGTGAGCTGCTGAGCGAGAAGCCGCGCGAGGATGTCGCTCGTGCCGCCCGGCGCCGAGGCGGCGATGATCCTCACCGGACGCGCGGGATAGGTTTGCGCGACCGCATCTGCGATACCGATTGCGAGCACTGCCGCCGCCGCGGGCAATGCCCGGCTTGCACCCAGGTCCATACGCCCTCCCCAGTTTCTGGACCGCTGCGAGTTTAATCCGCCTTCGCCCCCGATGCCCTGATCACCGACTGCCACTTCGCGATGTCGGTCTTCATGACCGCTGTGAACTCCTGCGGCGTGCTGCCGATCGCTTCGGCGCCGTCGGCGAGGAAGCGCGTGCGCATGTCGGGGCTCTTCACGATCTTCACGACTTCCGCGTTGAGCCTGGTCACGATCGGCCGCGGCGTGCCCGCGGGCGCGAGGAGGCCGAACCACGCGCGCGCTTCATAGCCGGGCACACCCGACTCGGCGATCGTCGGAATCGCCGGCAGGCCGCCGAAGCGCTTGCTCGTCGTCACCGCGACGCCGCGCAGCTTGCCGGTGCGCACCTGCGGAATGGCCGGCGGCAGGTTGGGAAACGCGAGCTCCACCTCACCGGCCATCACCGCGAGCACCGATTGCGGCGCGCCCTTGAACGGCACGTGCACCATGTTGACCCTGGCGAGCATCCTGAACAGCTCGCCCGAGAGATGCGCGGTGCTGCCGTTGCCGCCGGAGCCGAACGACAGCGCACCCGGCTTCGAGCGCGCGAGCGCGACCAGATCCTTCACCGACTTCACCGGCAGCGACGGATGGACGATGAGGATGTTCGGCGCCTGCGACACCAGGCTGATCGGCGCGAAGTCGCGCACCGGATCGTAGGGCAGCTTCGGATAGAGGCCGACGTTCACCGCGTGCGAGCCGGCGCTCGCCATGATCAGCGTGTAGCCGTCGGGCGGCGATTTCGCCGCCGCTTCGCCGCCGATCGAGCCGCCGGCGCCGCTGCGGTTCTCCACGACCACCGGCTGGCCGAGCATCGCCGAGAGCTGCTGGCCGACCGCGCGCGCCATGGTGTCCGGGCCGCTGCCGGGCGCGGAAGGCACGATCAGGCGGACGGGTTTGATGGGGTAGTCGGACTGGGCGTGGGCCAGGGGCGATGCGAGTGCGGCGACCGTCATTCCCGCGAAGGCGGGAATCCACCTTGGGGTCTCAAAAGTCAAAATGGGTCCCCGCCTTCGCGGGGACGACGCGGCGCGTCGCCTTCGCGGGAATGACGGCCGTCGCACGCTCATCGTCCGCCCTGTCCCAGCCGCGCGTCGCGCACGTTCGTCAGCGGCTGGTACGGATGCGCGCGCATGAGGTCTTCGTCGAGGTCGATGCCGAGGCCCGGCGCGCTCGGCACTTCGAAGCAACCGTCGCGCACCGCGGGATGCGCGCCGCGCACGAGCTCGTGATACAGCGGGCTCTCGCCGAGCTGGTGCTCGAGCAGCAGGAAGTTCGGCGCCACCGCGCAGATATGCAGGCTTGCCATCGTGCACACCGGACCGGTCGGATTGTGCGGAGAGAAGTCGACCTGACTGCGCTGGCACATCTCGGCGATCCGCAGCATCTGCTGGTAACCGCCGGCGTATTTGACGTCGGGCATGACGACGTCGTACAGCCCGCCTTCGACGAACGGCTTGAAGGCGTCGACGCCGATGCCCTGCTCGGCGCCCGCGAGACGCGTCTCGATGCGGTGCGCGACGCGGCGCAGCTTCTTCAGCGCCGGATGGTTTTCCCCGGTCTCGGCGATCGGGCACTCGAACCAGAAGAGCTTCGCGCTCTTGAGCTCCTTCAGCACGGTCGCGGCGGTCTTTTCGTCGAAGCGCCAGTGGCAGTCGACCATGAGCACGGTGTTCTCGCCGATCGCGTCGCGCGTCGCGTGGATGCGCGCGATGCCGGCGTCGATCAGCGCGCGGCTCTCCTTCGTGCCGAGCTCCTGCGGCACGACGCCGTCGAACGGCGCGATCTTCACCGCGAGAAAGCCCTGCGCCAGCGCGTCGCGCGCGCTCGCCGCGAAGCCTTCGGGCGAACGGTCCCCGGTGCGGCGGTTGATGTTGGCGTACATGCGGATGGCGGTGCGCTGCGGCGGCACGCCCAGCTCCTTGTAGAGCGGCGTTCCCCACTCGCGCGCGCGCAGGTCGGTGATCGCCTGCTCGAGCGCGCTCACCACCGAGCTCGCGACCAGCCCCCCGCCGCCTGCGGGCATTGCCATGTGCACGAGCTGCGCCGGCCGCCCGAGGATGATGGGCTTCAGCGATTCGAGCGCGGCGAGCTGTTCCGTCTCGCGCCCGTACAGCGTGCCCTCCCCGTAGCCGTGGATGCCGGCGTCGTTCGTGACGCGCACGAAGAACCAGTTCGATTTCGGCGAGAGGTTGACGACGAACGGGGTGATGCTCTCGATGGAAGCCACGTGCGATGTTTTTTCTGTCGGGTGAGCCGCCATTATGACGCGTCACTCGAGCTTCAGCCCGGCCTCCTTCACGAAGCTCGCCCATCTTTTCAGGTCCGCATGGAATTTTTTCGTGAAATCCTCCGCAGTCGAGCCCACGACGTCGGTGCCGAGGGCGGCGAAGCGCGACTGCACGTCCGGCGCGGCGAGCGCGGTGCGGAACTCGCGATTGAGCGCCTGCACGGTCGCCTTCGGCGTCTTGCCGGGCGCGAAGACGCCGTACCACACGACCACTTCGTAACCGGGGAGGCCGGCCTCCTCGATCGTCGGCACGTCCGGCAGGAGCGACGTGCGCTGCTTCGCCGCGACGCCCAGCACCTTCACCTTGCCCGCCTTGATGTAGCCGAGCGAGCCCGTCGCGGTGTCGATGTACATCTGCACTTCGCCCGCGATCATCGCCGCGCCCGCGGGCGCGCCGCCTTTGTACGGGATGTGCGACATCTGCAATCCGGCCATGTGGTTCAGGAGCTCGCCGGCGAGATGCGGCACCGTGCCGTTGCCGCCGGAGCTGAACTTGAACTCCCGAGGCCGCTGCTTCACGTACGCGATCAGCTCCTTGAGGGTCGTCACGGGCACCGTCGCGTTCACCATGACGAGCTGAGGCGCCTGCGCCACCATCACGATCGGCGCGAGGTCCTTGTACGGATCGAACGGCAGGTGCTTGTACGCGTTCGGGACGATCGTCAGCGTCATGCTGTTGATGAGCAGCGTGTGTCCGTCCGGATTCGATTTCGCGACGATGTCGGTGCCGATCGTGCCGGCCGCGCCGGGACGGTTGTCGACGACGACCTGCTGTTTCGTCTGCTCGGCGAGCTTCGGCCCGAGGATGCGCGCGGTGACGTCGTTCGGGCTCGCGCCGGGCGGGAACGGGACGACGATGCGGACCGGGCGCGAGACTTGCCCGGCTGCCGTCAGCGGGACAAGCGCGAACGCGCAGAGCAGCAGGAACGGACGGAATGCAGGCATGCGAGGCTCCTCTTTCCTGTGATGACCCGAATCGTAACCTGAGGAGAACCCGATGATCCGCAAGCTTGCCTCGGGCGAATACCGCCTCTATTCGAGAAAGAAGAATCCGAGGACCGGCAAGCGCCGGAACCTCGGGACGTTCAAGACCCGCGCGGCGGCCGAGAAGCACGAGCGCGAGGTGCAGTACTTCAAGCGGCACTGACCGATGGCCGCGAAGAAGAGAGCGAAGTCAACCGCGCCGGCGCGTGCCGGACGACGCGAAGAACGAGCCGAGGAAGCTCTACGGCCGGGAGGGCGCGGCGAGGAAGAAGCGCGCACCGAGGAAATAACGTCGTGCGCCACGAGATCGCCACGGCGCTCCTGCCGGAGTCGCCTCGCGATGACAACCGTCGTCATTGCGAGGAGCGGCAGCGAGGAAGCAATCCCGCGGCGCGCGTAGACAGTCCCAAACGCTCGCTATGCCATGCCGATCGGCTCGGCGAGGGTCTCCCTCACCTTGCCCGGGCGCGCGCGCATCATGTCCTCGAGCTCCCTGCGCTTCGCGCGGTAGCCGGCGTCGTCGAAGAGGTTGTGCATCTCGGCGGGATCGTTCGCGAGGTCGTACATCTCGCCCGCGCCGGAGTCGAGCTCGAAGGTGCATTTCCAGTCCCTGGTGCGGACGGTGCGCAGCTTGAGCGCGACGCCGCAGCGCGAAGGGTGGAGGTGCCACTCGCTCCAGGCGCAGTCGCGTGCTGACGGCTGCAGCAGACTCCTGCCCTGCGTCTCCAGCTCCGGCGCCACGTTCGCAAGCTGCAAAAACGTCGGCCCGAGATCGAGCGTCGATACCGGTTCTGCGACGACCTGTCCCGCAGCGACGCCCGGCCCGCGCAGCACGCAGGTCACGCGCAGCAGGTCTTCGTACGGCGTCGGGCCTTTGAGATACAGGCCATGATTCCCGAGCAGCTCGCCGTGATCGGTGGTGTAGACCACGAGCGTGTCGTCGGCGAGACCGAGGTCGTCGAGCGCGGTGAGGATGCGCCCGACGTTGTGATCGATGAGCGAGATCATGCCGTAGTAGTTCGCGGTCATCTCGGCGAGCTGCGCGTCGGTCTGGTCGGGCACGCGCGAGCCTTCGGCGCGGAACTTGAACATCGTCGGGTCGGTGAGCTGCGGCTTGCCTTCGAGCGAAGCCTTGTGCCACCACGGCCGCCGCTCGAGGTCTCGCGTGCGATGCTCGGGAAGCTTCATGTCCTTCGGGTCGTACATGAGGCTCCACGGCTCGGGGCAGTCGAAGGGATGGTGCGGGTCGGGGAACGACACCCACGCGCAGAACGGCCGCGCCTGCGGGCGCGTCCTGAGCCATTCGACCGCGCGGTCGCCGATCCACGTGCTCGAATGCCACGCGACCGGCAGCGCGGAATGCCACGTCTGCGCCGCGCCGAGATCGGACCGCGTGCTCTCGGCCCACAGCTTCAGCGCTTCTTCCTCTTTCCCGCGCGACAGCCACCAGCGCTCGTAATGCCCGCACGGCGGGCGCTCGAGCGGACGCGTGCGGTGCTGGTGGCCGGTCACGCAGAGCTCGACGTGCTGGAAACCCATGTACGGTCCGAACCATGCAGGCCCGTACTTGTGCTGACTCTTGTTGCATTCGGGCGAGCCGGTCGGCGCGAACGTCGACTTGGTCGCGAAATGCGCCTTGCCGAGGAACGCGGTGTCGTAGCCCGCGCGATGCAGCGTGCCCGCGAATCCTTTCTCTCCGACGTGCGGATCGAGGTCGACGCCGTTGTCCCACGCACCGTGCGTGAGCGGAAGCTGTCCGGTGAGGATCGACGCGCGCGACGGCTGGCACACGAGATTCGGCGTGATGCACGCGGAGAACCGTGTGCCTTCGCGCGCGAGCCGGTCGATGTGCGGCGTACGGATGTTGGCGTTCTCGAAGCCGTTGCAGTCGGCGCGCTGCTGGTCGGAGGTGATGAGGAGGATGTTGGGCTGGCGGGTCATGGGCGCGGTCCTTGGTCGTCATGCGAGTCTAACGCCGTTTGCGTGCGCCACGAGATCGCCACGGCGCCTGACGGCGCCTCGCGATGACGTCATTGCGAGGAGCGCAACGGCGAAGCAATCCCGGAGCGTCCGGCGCAGCCGCGTAAACTACGCCGCCATGACAACGCTCGAAGATCTCAATGCCCTGCTCGCGTCCTGTCCGTTCATCGAGCCCTATCGATTGAGGGCGATCTCGTGCAGCCCCGGCGAGTGCGAGGTCGAGCTGCCTTACCGCGAAGCGCTCGACCGCCCCGGCGGCACGGTCAACGGCCCGGCGCTGATGGCGCTCGCGGACGTCGCGATGTGGCTGGCGATCCTCACCACGCGCGGCACGCACGAGCAGTGGGTGACCGCCGACTTCAAGAGCTCGTTCCTCACCGCCGCGCGCGGCGAGAACGTGATCTGCCGCGCGAGAGTGCTCAAGCTCGGCGCGCGCAGCGCGTATGCGGTCGCCGACTGCAGCACCGCGACCGTGCCGCTGGCGGCGCATCATGTCGGGACTTACGTATTGCGCGCGTAGCGGATCGTCATTCCCGACCCGCGCAAGCGGGATCGGGAATCCATTTTGAAGCCGTTGAAAATGAATTTCCGCCTGCGCGGGAATGACGAAACGCCGGGCCGTTCCCGCCTGCGCGGGAATGACGAAAGCGCGACTACACTGTCCCGCTCCTCCTCTGCAACGAGACTCTCATGAAAATCGCCGTCCTCGACGACTACCTCCATCTCTCCCAGAAATCCGCCGACTGGTCGAAGCTGCCGCCCGACACCGAGATCACGATGTTCGACCGGCCGCTGAAGGTGCCGGACGAGGCGGCGGAAGCGCTGCGGCCTTTCGATGCGATCTCGCTCATCCGCGAGCGCATGCCGGTGCCGCGCTCGCTGATCGAGCGCCTGCCGAATCTCAAGCTGATCTGCATCACCGGCTATTACCACCGCACGCTCGACGTCGCGGCGGCGAACGAGCGCGGCATCGTGGTCTCTCACACCGAGCTCTTCCGTGGCAGCTACAACAAGGCGACCTCCGAGCTCGCGTGGGGGCTCATGTTCGCGGTGGCGCGGCACATCCCGCTGGAAGCGAACGAGATGAAGAAAGGCGGCTGGCAGCACACCGCCGGCATCACGCTCAACAGCCGCACGCTCGGTCTCGTGGGCCTCGGCCGCCAGGGACGCAACATGGTGCCCACCGCGAAGGCGCTCGGCATGAACGTCATCGCGTGGAGCCCCAATCTCACGCAGGAGATCGCCGGCCAGTTCGGCGTCACGCGCGTCGACAAGGACGAGCTCTTCGCGACTAGCGACGTGGTGAGCCTGCACATGGTGCTGGCGGAATCGACTCGCAACATCGTGGCCGCGCGCGAGCTCGCGCTGATGAAGCCCACCGCGCTTCTCATCAACACCTCGCGAGGGCCGCTGATCGAAGAGCAGGCGCTCATCGACTGCCTGCGCGCGGGCCGCATCGCCGGCGCCGGCATCGACGTCTATCACCAGGAGCCGCTGCCCGACGACCACCCGCTGCGCAAGCTCCCCAACACCGTGTTGACGCCGCACCTCGGCTACGCGGTGCAGGAGTTCTTCAAGGTCGCTTACGAGGACACCGTCGACAACCTCGTCGCGTTCGCGAGCGGCAGCCCGATCCGGGTGCTCACGCCCGAGAGGAACGACAGCCGGCTCGCGCGCTAGATCGCGACGCGCATCATGTCGCGCATCGGATCGTAGTGCGCCGCGCCGACACGGCGCAGCTCCGAAATTCCCCAGGTCCCGAGGATCGCCGCGCCTTCGGGATCCTGTCTCATCGACTCCAGTGCGTGCGCGATCTCCAGCCTTGACGCCGCCGGCAGCCGCGTCGAGATCACCCACGGCGGCGCCGGGCTGGGGCCCAGCGTGTCGATGACCCGGAACGCCCGGCGCAGCGACGGTATGCGCGCGAGCTCCGCTTCCAGCACCGTGCTGTCGATCGCCGCCGCGGCGGCGTCGCCCCATTTGACGAGCCGCAGCGCCTGCTGGTGCGAGCCCGCTTCGATCAGCTTGCCGAAATAGCCGAACGTCTCGCCGCGCTGCGCGAGGCTGTGGCACACGATGCCGTAGCCCGAGTGCGACCGCGGCTCGTTGTACGCCCAGGTGCGTCCTTTCAGATCAGCGAAGGTGCGGTACGCACTGTCGATGCGCACGATCACATCCGAGTAGTAGATCGGCTCGTCGCTATAGCGCGCCGCGCGCATCACCGGCGCGACGCACGGCTCGATCGCGATTCCGTCGTCGGCCTTCTGCACGTACGGCAGACCGCAGATCCAGCAGAGGTCGATGAGGCCCGCGTCGAGGCGGCGCTCGCGTTCCTGCCACGGCACGTCGTCGACGAGCTGCACCGGGATTTCGAGTCGCGCCGCGAGCCATAGCGCGAGCTCGCGCACCATCGGTTCGGCGTTGGGCGCCATGCAGGTCGCGAGGCGCAGGGGTTGGTTCGAAGGCATGTTCGGCTGTAGGTCGAAATGGATTCCCGCGTTCGCGGGAATGACGAGCCGTGCCTTGATCGTGCTGAGTGTGCGCGTGCCCGTCGTTAGGGAGGACGGACCGGACGGCACGCGTGCGGTGATTGCCTACAGCGAGGGCGGGTGCGCGAGGCGCGCGAGATGGCTGCGGTGCATCGGGCGATTGTAGTGCAACTAGAGCTGCTCGTTGAAGAGATAGAAGAAGTGGTCCTTGAGCTTGTGCAGCGTGCCCCGTTTCTCCCACTCGTCGCACCGGAGCTCGGTGCAGTCCTTCAGGTCGCGCTCGAAGACCTCTTCCAGCTCGCGGGCGAGCTTCGAATCGAGGAAACCGAGCGTGATCTCGTCGTTGATCTCGAACGCGCGGTCGTCGAAGTTGGTCGAGCCGATCGCGCACCAGATGCCGTCGACCGTCATCACCTTCTGGTGGAGCAGCGTCTTCGGGTTCTCGAAGATGCGCACGCCGCAGGCAAGGAGCTTCCCGAAGTTGCGGTGCGCCGCGTGCTGCACCATCGGCATGTCCGAGGCTTCGGCCGACGGCACCATCACGCGCACGTCGACGCCGCGCTTGACCGCTTCGCCGTACGCGTCGATCGCCTCGGGCTCGGGAATGAAATACGGGTTCTGGATCCACAGGCGCTTCTTCGCGCAGCAGATCACCGCGTGGTGCAGGATCTTCACCGCGGGCGCCGAGTTCTCGGGCTTGGCGTGCGCGACGTGCACGAGGGTCTCGCCCGCGCGGTCGGGCTGCGGGAAGACGTCGTCGCCGGCGAAGAGCTCGCCGGTCTCCTCGACCCAGTTCTCGCTGAAGACCGCCTGCACCGCGTTCACCGCGGGACCGGTGAGCCTCACGCCGACGTCCCGCCAGTGATCGCGGTCCTCGCCGTCGCCGAGCCAGCAGTCGACGATGCAATGGCCGGCGACGAACGCGGTGCGGCCGTCCACCACGACGATCTTGCGATGGTCGCGCTGGTTGATGAGGCCGACGTTCGCAAGCGTGCGCTCGTGGAACTTGGTGACCTTGCAGCCGGCGTCGCGCAGCCGCTGCTCGGTCTCCTTGCCCATCTTCTTGCAGCCCGTCGCGTCGAGCAGCACGCGCACCGTGACGCCGGCGCGCGCTCGCGCGACCAGCGCCGCGGTCACGCGCTGGCTGAGCGCGCCCTCCTTCCACAGGAACGTCTCGAAGTGGAGCGAGCGCTGAGCCTTGCCCATATCGTCGAGCAGCACGTCGAAGAACGCGCCGTTTTCGAAGATCTCGGCGCGATTGCCGGGGATCGGCGTGCCGAGCGAAAGCCCGGCCAGCGAGTTGATGAGCGTGTCGAGCGTGCCGTCGCTCTCGATCTCGAGCTTGGGGTCGCGATGGCGGCCCATCGACCAGATGACGAACAGCAGGAAGAAGATGACCAGCACCAGCAGCGCCAGCACCGCGACGGGAATCTTGAAAGACAGGCCGGCCGCGTCGAAAAGTTCGTGAAAGTCCATGGTTCGGTTCGTGATGGGCGCGCCGCATGATACCGTGTCGCGTGCGAATGGATTCCCGTGCAGTCGTCATTCCCGCGAAGGCGGGAATCCATGTTCGATTGCCGGTGTTCGAAAATGGATTCCCGATCCCGCTGTCGCGGGTCGGGAATGACGATCCTTATGCGACTCCTCGACCCGCGCGGGCAGCTCACGCTGGAACGCGTCACGCTCGCGCCTCGTCTCGCGCCTGACGCGCTCGCCGCGGGCACGGTGCTCTTCTACGACAACCTCAAGATGGACGTCGGCCACTACGGCGCGCTGTTCCCGCGGATCAGGCACGGACTGACGAACCGCGGCATCGCGCGGTTCATCGACCATCGCGAGACCATCCGCGGCAAGTCGCCCGGGGGCATCGCGGCGCTCGCGCAGAAGCTCGCTGACATGAAGCCCGCTGCGGCGGTGATCGCTCTCGCCGACATGGGCGTGAGCCCCGCGATGGTCGCGCTGACGATCGCGCTCGAGAAAGCCGGCATACCCACGGCGTGCCTCACTGCGCAGCCCGGCTCCGCGCTTGCAGTCGCGCATGCGCACTACCGCGCCGGCGCGCTGTGTCTGATCGATCTCGATGTCTTCCCGGCGAGCGAAGCGGGCGACGTCGAACGCCAAGCCGATGCATGCGTCGAGCGCATCGTCACGGCGCTGACGCAGGGTGCATCGCACGCCGATTCATATCCGATCGATCGCGAAGCCGCGCAGGACGACGGCCATCTGCCCGTTCGCCACGAGCGCAGCGGCAGCGACGCCGAGGTCTACGACACCTTCGAATCCCTGCACATCGGCGACGGCCTGCCAATCGTCGCACCGACGCCCGAGCGCTTCGAGCGCATGCGCGAGCACTGCCCGTTCGACGTCGACGACGTCATTGCAAGCGGCATCGGCCCCAGCGGCACGCCCATCCGCGTGCGCGACGCGCTCGTCGCAGCGGTCATGGCGGGATGCCGGCCGCACTACGTGCCGATCGTACTCACGGCGCTGCGCGCGCTGGCGCGGCCCGAATACGGATTGATCCAGGCGGTGACGACGACGTTCAGCGGCGGCCACTTCGTGCTCGCCAGCGGCCCGATCGCTCAGCAGATCGGCATGCACGGCGGCGCGGGCTGCCTCGGCCCCGGCTTTCGCGCGAACGCGACCATCGGCCGCGCGGTGAACCTCGCGCTGCTCAACGTCTGCCGCCCGGTGCCGGGACACGCCGATCTCGCGTGCCTGTCGTCGCCGGCGGAATTCACCTACTGTTTCGCCGAAGATCCCCGCTTGAGCCCGTGGCCGACGCTCAACGCCGAGCGCTACGACGCCGACACCACCTGCGTGATGGTCCTCAAGGCCGAAGCGCCTCACAACGTGCTCGACATCGGCAGCACGACGGGCGCGGCGCTGCTCGAAACGTTCATCGACTGCTGCACCACGCTCGGCAGCAACAATGCATCCAACGCGGGACCGCTCGTGCTCGTGCTCAATCCCGATCACGCGCGCATCCTCGCGCGCGACGGTTACGACAAGCGGCGCATCCGCCGCGAGGTGCACGCCGGCGCGCGCATTCCGCTGGAGCGCATCCGGTCGCGCGGCATCGTGAGCGTCGCCGCGCAGGATCACTCGCAAGGCTTCCAGTACGTCACCCGCTCGCCCGACGACGTGCAGGTGGTCGTCGCCGGCGGCCAGGGCGGGCACTCGGCGGTGCTGCTGCCGTGGGCGCTCTACAGCGATGCGGTATTCGAGGTGGTGAGATCGAGCGAGGGCACGCCCGCCAGAAGTATCGCGCATTCAGTGGCTTAAAAATCGGGGTCTGTCCCCGATTTTCCGCGCACTACGGCAGCCGGTCGAAACAGCTCATCAGTCGCCGGTGGGTCTAGCGCAGCTGGTCGCGCGACGGCTCGCGGGTGCGACAATGCGGCGATGGAAAAGTCATTCCGCAACATCTAGATGGCCGCGAGCCGCACCCGCGAGCTGCGCGCGGTCGCGATCGTCGAAGCGCTCAAGGGCGCGCTCGTGCTGATCGCGGCCGGCATTGTCTTCCGCCTGCTGCACGGCGACCTCCAGCATGGGGCCGAGGCGATCGTGAAGCACTTCCATCTGAATCCGGCGCGGCACTATCCCGGCGTGTTCGCGGCGACGCTCGCGGACTTCGGCAGCGCGCACAAGCTCGCGCTGAGCCTGGGTGCGCTGGCTTACGCCGCTGTAAGGTTTGTGGAGGCTTACGGCCTCTGGCGCGCGAGAAGCTGGGCGTGGGGATTCGGCATCATCTCCGCCGCGTTGTATCTTCCGTTCGAGCTCGCCGAGCTCACGCAGCGGGTGACGTGGCCGGCGATCACCGTGCTCCTGCTCAATGCAGGCGTCGTATTCATGCTGTGGCGCGCTCGCGCAAGCGCGAGCTGAACAGGTAAAGTTTGCGACGGCACGCGACGTACTCGTGTCTCGTGAACCTCAACGTCAGGAGCTGCCATGCCGGACGAAACCAGAAAAGACTCCCGCGACCGAACCAGGCCGGACGGGCCCGAAGGCGCGGCGCCGACGAACGAGCAACGCCGTTTCCGCGGTCAGTCCACGGGAGGCAAGAGCGAGGGCGACGAGGCGCGGCGCAAAGTCGCCGAGGGCGACACCACCGCCGATGCGCCGATGGACCCGGAAGACGAAGAGTTCATCGACAAGAGTTGACGGGCGGCAGCCCGTCAATCCCCGCGAAGAGCCTGCCCTCGAATGCTCCAGTCGGGGGCGGGGACCCATCTTGACCTTCAGTCCCCATCAGGTGCATTCCTTGCAGTAGCCGCGCATGGCGCAGGAGTCGCTGCACGAAACCCGAACGCTCAGGACGCTCGAGCGCGCGGCTGCAAAAACCACGGAGCCCGAGCACGAGCCCGAGCGCATCGCGCACGAAGCGTCCGAGGTGCACGAGGAACGCCGTGCGGGAATCGCGTGGACCCTGCCTTACCTGCTCGCCGCGCTCGCAGCCGTAGCGGCGCTCGCGATCCTCGAGTGGGACCCGCCGTTCTTCCATCTCGACGCGCTGGCGTCGGAAAAAGCGCAGCGTTACATCTCAGGCGCCCTCGGTATCGCGATCGTGCTCGCGATCGCACGCGCCGTGGAAATCTACTGGATCGAGCGCCTGCCCAGCCCCGTCGCGCGCTTCAACCTCAAGCGCATCCTGCGGCTCGTCATCGGGCTCGCGCTGGCGCTCATCGTCATCTCGGTGCTGTTCGTCGAGTGGTATGCCGCGGTCGTCTCGCTCGGGCTCATCTCGCTCATCCTCGGCTTCGCGCTGCAGGCGCCGATCTCGAGCTTCATCGGCTGGATCTACATTCTCGCGCGCGCGCCCTATCGCGTCGGCGACCGCATCCAGATCGGCGAGGCGCGCGGCGACGTGATCGACGTCGGCTACCTGGACACGACGCTGTGGGAGATCGGCGGACGCCATCTCTCGACCGACCATCCGAGCGGACGCGTCATCAAGTTTCCCAATACCAACGTCTTCAGCACGCCGGTGTTCAATTACTCGTGGCCGCTCTTTCCTTACATCTGGAACGAGGTCAAGGTGAACCTCGCCTACGAGAGCGATCTCGAGTTCGTCGCGGCGACGATGCAGAAGATCGCCGAGGAAGAGCTCGGCGAGACCATGATCGAGAAGGTGAAGGTGTTCAAGGCGCTGCTCGCCAGGACGCCGGTCGACCACCTCGAAGTGCGCGAGCGCCCGTCGGTCGTGTTCCGCGTGAGCGAGAACACGTGGATCGAGGCGATCGTGCGCTACCTCGTGGTGCCGCGCGAATCGGGCCACGTCAGGACGCGGCTCACCCTGAAGATCCTCGAGGCGCTCAACGCAGCGCCCGACCGCGTGCTGTTTCCGAAGAGCAACATGCGTTAGGAGCGCAGGCGCCCTCACCTGCAGAAAGAGGCCTCCGTGCTGCACGCGAGGCGCCTGCGCTGCCGTTAAACTACGCGATACACCAACGAAGGTTTCCCCATGTCGAACAACCGCGGCGCCGATCTCCTGGCGCGCACGCTCACCGATGCGGGCGTGGCGCACGTCTTCTCACTGTCGGGCAACCACGTGATGCCGCTGTACGACGCGATGCTCGACGCGCGCGTTCAGGTCGTCCACACGCGCCACGAGAACGCGGCGGTGCACATGGCCGACGCCTACGCGAGGCTCACCGGCAAGGCGTCGTTCGCGCTCCTCACCGGCGGGCCGGGGCACGCGAACGGCATCGGCGCGCTCTACACCGCGCTCGCGTCCGAATCCCCGGTGGTGCTGCTCTCGGGGCACGCGCCGCTGTCCGAGCTCGGCACGGGCTCGTTCCAGGAGATGCGCCAGGCGGAGATGGCCGCGCCCGTCGTCAAAGCCTCATGGACGGCAGCGAGCGCCGCCGGCCTCGGCGACGACATCGCGCGCGCCGTGCGCATCGCCACCTCGGGCCGTCCGGGGCCGGTGCACGTCAGCCTGCCCGTCGATGTCCTCGAAGGCGCCTACGACGGCGAAGCCGAGCGCGATTCGCCGCTGCTCGACGTGGAGCCGCGGCCGTTGAGCGAAACTGCCGTCGACGCGGTCATCGCGATGATCGCCGCAGCGGCGCGGCCGCTCGTGCTGACCGGACCGGTCATGGCCGAAGCGCGCGCGGGCGAGCTTCGCGCCACGCTCGCGCGTGCGCTCGACGCGCCGGTGCTGTGCATGGAAAGCCCGCGCGGGCTCAACGATCCGTCGCTCGGCGGGCTCGCGCGTGTGGTGGCCCGCGCCGACCTCGTCGTGCTGCTCGGCAAGGAGCCCGACTTCACGTTGAAGTTCGCGAGAGCGCCGGGGTTCGCAAAAGAGTGTCGGTTCGTCGTGGTCGATCCCGAGGCGGCCGCGCTCGCGCGCGCGCTCGACGTGATCGGGCACGAGCGCGTGGTGCTGTCGACCGTGGCCGATACGGTGCCGACCGCACGCAGACTGATCGAGCGCGCATCGGGCCTGGGCGATGGGCCGAACGCGTGGACGGCGGAAGTCGAAGAAGCGGTGCGCTACCGCTCGGAGGAAGTGCCGGCGATCGCATCGAGCGAAGGGCCGCTGCACCCGCTCGACATCGGACGCGAGGTGCAGCGCGCCCTCGACGCGGCGTGGGACTCGGTGTTCGTCTCCGACGGCGGCGAGTTCGGCCAGTGGGCGCAGGCGTGCATCAGCTCGAAGAACCGCCTCATCAACGGCCAGGGCGGCTCGATCGGCAGCGCGGTGCCGTTCGCGCTCGCCGCGAAGGTCGCGCGGCCCGGCGCCACGGTGATCGCGCTCACCGGCGACGGCGCGGCGGGCTTCCATCTCATGGAGATCGAGACCGCGGTGCGCTGCGGGCTCGCGCCCGTAATCGTCGTCGGCAACGACGCGTGCTGGAACGCCGAGCACCAGATCCAGATCAGGAGCTACGGCAAGGACCGCGCGCTGTATACCGAGCTGTCGCCGACGCGCTACGACCAGGTCGCGATCGCGCTCGGCGGCCACGGCGAGCACGTCACGCGCGCCGCCGACTTCGGGCCCGCGCTCGACCGCGCGATCGCCTCGCGCAAGCCGGCGGTGGTGAACGTTGTCGTACAGAGGCTGGCCGCGCCGACTGTGAAGATGCCCTGAATCAAAACAAAGCTTGCACACGGAGGACACGGAGGAGCACGGAGGGCACGGAGGAAAGCTAAATGGCCCGGCCGCCCGACGTCGACATGGCTTGTCACGGCCGGGCGTCCGCGACCGAATGGGTTCTCCTCCGTGTTCCTCCGTGTTCCTCCGTGCCCTCCGTGTTGACGCTTTGTTTTTAAAAAACGGAGGAGCTACATGACTGCCAAGACTGTGCGAGTAGGCACCGGCGCCGGATTTTCCGACGACCGTTTCGAGCCGGCGCGCGATCTCGCCGAGCGCGGCGAGGTCGATTACCTGATCTTCGAGTGCCTCGCCGAGCGCACCATCGCACGCGAGACGCTGTCGCGGCTGAAGAATCCCGAAGCGGGTTACACGCCCTACCTCGTCGAGCGCTTCGAAGCGGTGCTGCCCGCGTGCCGCAGGAACGATGTGCGCGTCGTGACCAACATGGGCGCGGCGAATCCGCAGTCGGCGGCGCGCAAGGTGAGAGAAGTCGCGAAGTCGCTGGGTCTCGGCGAGCTGCCGGTCGCGGTGGTCGGGGGCGACGACGTCGCCGAAGTGATCCGCGCGCATCCGGAGCTTCCGCTGATGGAGAGCGGCGAGCCGGTCGAGTCGCTGCTGCCGCGCATGGCCGCGGCGAATGCCTATCTCGGTGCCGACATCATCCGCGACGCGCTCGCGACCGGCGCGCCGGTCGTGATGACCGGCCGCGTCGCCGATCCGTCGATGTTCGTCGGCGCGCTCATGCACGCGCACGACTGGAGCTACGACGACTATCCGAAGCTCGCGGCCGGCACGCTGGCGGGGCATCTCATGGAGTGCGCCGCGCAGCTCACCGGCGGCTGCTTCATCGACCCCGGCCGCAAGGACGCCGACGACGCGGTGAACATCGGCTTCCCGTACGCCGACGTGACCGCCGACGGCGCGCTCACGCTCGGCAAGCTCGAGACGAGCGGCGGACGCCTCGACGTGCAGACGTGCACCGAGCAGGTCCTGTACGAGATGCACGATCCCGCGCGCTACATCACGCCCGACTGCGTGCTCGACATCACCGACGTCGAGTTCGCGGTCGAGAGCACGCACCGCGTGCGCGCGACCGGCGCCAGGGCGAAGCCGCGCACGCCGACCTACAAGGCGGTCGTCGGCTATCACGACGGCTGGATCGGCGAAGGCGAAGTGGGCTATGCCGGGCCCAACGCGCTCGCGCGCGCGCAGCTCGCGGAGAAGATCGTGCGCGAGCGGCTGAAGCTGCGCGGCCTCTCCTACCCCGAGATCCGTGTCGACTACATCGGCATGTCGAGCCTGCACGGCATGGGCGAAGGACGGCCGGAACCGTACGAAGTGCGGCTGCGCATGGCCGCGCGCAGCCCCGACCGCAAGACCGCGCAGGCGCTCGGCTTCGAGATGCGCACGCTGCACGTCAACGGTCCCGCGGGCGGCGGCGGAGGGACGAACGGATTGCGCGAAGTGATCGGCGTGAAATCGGTGCTGGTGCCCCGCGAGTGGGTGAAGCCGCGCGTCACGGTGGAGGGCACGCTGTGAAAGTCTACGACCTCGGCCACGCCCGCGCAGGCGACAAGGGCAACACCTCCAACGTGTCGGTCACCGCCTACGACGAGCGCGCGTGGAACATCCTGCGCGAGCAGCTCACCGTCGAGCGCGTCGCGCACGCCTACGCACACATCGCGAAAGGCCCGGTGACGCGCTACGAGCTGCCGAAGCTGCGCGCGCTGAACTTCGTCATCGAGAACGCGCTGGGCGGCGGCGTGACGATCTCGCTGGCGCAGGATGCGCACGGCAAGAGCTTGTCCTACGTGATGCTCGATATCGACCTTAAAGGCTAACGCCAAAATCAAAAGCTATTTGACCGCCAAGGACGCAAAGGACGCAAAGGAAAGTCAAAAACAAAATCGGCAGAAGTTCAAACCCACCCCCACCCTAACCCTCCCCCTGAGGGGGAGGGGATAACTGCTCGCTTCGGCCTAGGTGCGCTGCGTTCGCACCCGAACGATTTCCTTTGCGTCCTTTGCGTCCTTTGCGGTTAATTGCTTTTAACGCCCTCAGGCGAAGTAGCGCCTCTTCAACGTCGTCTGGTTCTCGTAGATCGACCCGAGGTTCTCGGCGGCAGGCAAAGGCAATCTCACCGGCACCGCTTCGAGCCGCGGGCAGTAGGTCGTCTCGCCGCAGATCATCCGGCTGTCGAACTCTTCGAGATCGGGCACGCCCGCGAGCGGCCATGCGTCCGCGGCCATGAACTCGTAGAGCAGGAACGGCCGCGGGTACCGCGAGGTGTTGGGCGCCGAGCCGTGCACCGCCATCGTGTGGTGGATGGAGATCGTGCCCGCCTTGCCGACGCACGCGATGCGCGTCTCGTAGTCGAGCCTGGTGCGTTCCGGATCGATCGCGCCGACGAAGCGTCCTTCGGCGTTGTGATCGTGCACGCCGGTCTTCTGGCTGCCCGGCAGCACGAGCATCGGCCCGTTGTCCATGCGGCAGTCTTCGAGCATCAGGCCGACCGCGAGGATGCTCGCGTTGGTGTGCGGATGGAAAGCCCAGTCCTGATGCCATTCCAGCCCTGCGCCGCCGCTGGGCGCTTTCACGTTGAGCTTGGAAGAGTGCATGCGCACGTTCGGCCCGAGGAGCTGCTTGAGGATCGACAGCAGCGGTTCGCTCGTGCAGAGCTCGCGGAACACCGGGTGGCGCGTGTGCGGGAGCTTGATCCGGCGCAGCCGCGGATTGGCCGCGCTGTGGTCCGGCTCCAGGTCGTAGACGTCGTTGTGCGCGGTGACCGATGCCGACGCGGCGATCAGGTCGGACAGCGCGCGGCGCATGCGGCCGAGCATCGCCTCGTCGACGACGTTCTCGACGAGCACGACGCCGTCGCGCTCGTAAGCGGCAAGCTGTTGCAGGTTCAGCATCGGGCGTTCCTCGAACGATCGGCGGTTATTCATTATATAGGCGTGATACGTTAACCCTTCGATCCACCCTCCTTCGAAGCAGAGATCACCGATGAAGACATCACCGCCGCGGCTCGTCGCCGCCGCCGTCGTGCTGGGTTGCGCACTCCATGCGTCGGCCCAGTCGTTCCCCGCCAAGCCCGTGCGCATCATCGTGCCCTTCCCGCCCGGCGGCGGCACCGACGTGGTGTCGCGGCTGCTCGGCCAGAAGCTCACCGAGATCTGGGGACAACAGGCGATCATCGACAACCGCCCCGGTGCGTCGATGATGATCGGCCACGAGATCGGCGCGAAAGCGCCGCCGGACGGTTATACCGTCGTGATGTCGTCGAACAATCACACCATCAATCCGAGCCTGTACTCGAAGATCCCGTACGACACGGTGAAGGACTTCGCGCCGGTCACGCTGATCGGCGTGTCGCCGCTGGTGCTGGTGGTGCATCCGACGCTGCCGGTGAAGACGACCAAGGAGCTGATCGCGCTGGCGAAGGCGCGCAAGGGCGAGCTCACCTACGCGTCCAGCGGCAGCGGCGGGCCGCTGCACATGGCAGGAGAGCTCTTCAAGCTGCGCGCCGGCGTCGACATGACTCACGTGCCCTACAAAGGCAGCGGCCCCGCCGAGACCGATCTCGTCGGCGGTCACGTGCAGGTGCTGTTCGCGGGACCGGTGTCCGCCTCGCCCTACATCAAGGCCGGGCGCATGAAGGCGCTCGCGGTGACGAGCCTCAAGCGCTCGATCGCGTTTCCGAACCTGCCGACGATCGCCGAGGAAGTGCTGCCGGGCTATGAGGCGGGGATCTGGTGGGGCCTGCTCGCGCCCGCGGCCACGCCGCGCGACATCGTCAACAAGCTCCACGCCGATTTCGTGAAGGTGCTCGCGATGCCGGACACCAGGCAGCGCATGCTCAGCCAGGGCGGCGAGCCCGTCGGCAGCACGCCCGAGCAGTTCCAGAAGATGATCGTGACCGAGATCGCCCAGTGGGCGAAGGTCGTGAAAGCCGCCGGCATCAAGGCCGACTAGCGCCGCGGACGCTCAAAACGGATCGACGATTGCCGGGACGGTGCTGCGCTTCTTCGTGCCGGTACCCGTGCCGCGCCCTGCCCCTGCGCTGCCCTGGGCCGATCCGGCGCCTTTCGCGTGGCTTCGCGTCGAGCCGCGTGCCGCGCCGACGTCGGGGATGTCGGGCGGAGTGCCGAAGGCGCCGGCGCGCTCGGGGCCCACGCCGGTGACCGTGCCGCTGCTCTCGCCGTTCATGCCGGGCACTACCGAGAGGCTGCCGGTGGCGTTCTGCGCGCTCGCCGCGGTTGCGACGAATGCCAACGCGAGCGCAGCAGCCAGGGTGAGGGTTTTCATGGCGGCTCCTTGATGGCGTGTGACAGCAGCCGCCGCAAGGCGCGTGCCGCTTTATCCCAACAATTTTTCGCGCGCCGCGTCGACGTCGTTGACGCACTTCGCGAGCTTGCCGATGGCGTTCTCCACCGACGCCGCGATGCGCTCGACGCCGAGCCGGCCGCCGTCGGGATACATCATGAGGCGCAGCACCGGCGCGCTGCCGGGCATGGACACCGCGCCGATGGTGAGGATGCCGTCCTCGCCGAGCATGTCCATCGCCACCAGCCCCGCCGCTTCGATCGCGACGAGCCTGGGCTTCTCCCTCGCGCCCGCCTGCTCCATCGCGATCGACAGCACGTCGTCGCCGCCGATGGAGACGCCGGGCCCACCCTGGTAGACGCGGTCGCCGTACTGCGTCTTCATCACTTCGAGCAGCTCCTTCGCGACCTCGCCCGCGCGGCGGATCACTTCGGGATCGAAGTTGCGCAGCGCGTTGCCGACGCCGACGTACTGCCCGGCCTGCGCTTCGAGACCGAGCTCGTAGATGCGCGAGCCGATCTCCTCGACGAGATCGGGACGTCCGACGAAGACACCGGCGCGCGGACCGGCGACGTGCTTGTCGGCCGAGCACACCGCGAGATCGACATCGCCGACCTGGAAGGTGCGCGGCTCGCGGAAGAAGCCCACGCGCGAAGCCATGTGCGCGTCGTCGAGATACGCGAGCGTGTCCGCGCCGCGGGGCAGCGCGAGCGCGCGCTGCACGTCGGCGAGGTCGATGTGGCGCTTCGATGCGCTGATCGGCGTGATCAGCAGCAGCCGCGGCGGCCCCTGCTCCTGCCATGCGCGCTCGAGGTCGTCGATGGAATGGAACTGCTGGAAATCCGCGCCCGCCATCGCGATCGGCCGCACCGTCGAGGGATGGCACGTGCCGCCTTTCGGCGCGAGCGCGAGCACCGTGTCGCCGGGCTTCAGTATCGTCGTCAGCGCGATGAAGTTCGCCGCCGAGACGCGGTTGACGATGAGCGCGCGGTGGCGCTCGGGATCGGCGCCCATGTGCTTGATCGCGAGCGGCTCGGTCTTGCCTTCGAAGCGCTCGAAGAACGGCACGTGGCTGGTGAGGTGCGGCACTTCCTCTTCGGTCAGACCCGCGCCGCGGTTCATGCCCGACAGGTCGTAGACGCTGTCCTTGCCCAGCGTGCGCACGCGGTTCCCCACCATGTGCCGCGCTTTCAACATGCGCGCGACTTCCTCGTCGGTGCCTTTGAGTATCGACCCGCGTGCGTAGCCGACGATGGGGTCGTGCGGGTTGCCGAAGCGATCTACGGTCTCTGGCATTTCAGCTCCTTGGGTTTGTTGTCGAGCGTCTCGGGATTGCTTCGTCGCTGACGCTCCTCGCAATGACCGTCATCGCGAGGAGCCGCGTAGCGGCGACGTGGCAATCTCGTGGCGCACGATCCTCAATCCGCTTTGACGCCCGCCGACTTCACCAGACCGGTCCAGCGTGCGTGCTCGGACTTCACGAATTGCGCGAACTGCGGCTGCGTGGAATCGCCGGCGGCGGCGCCCTGGGACGCAAGGCTCGCGATCACGTCCTTCTGCTTCAGTGTTTGCGCAATCTCTTCGGCGAGCCGCGCCGCGGCTGCCTTCGGCGTCGCGGCGGGCACGAATACGCCATACCAGTAGACGACGTCGTACGCCGGCATGCCGCTCTCGATCACCGTGGGCACCTCGGGCAGCGCGGCCTGGCGCTCGCGCGTCGACATCGCCACCGCCTTGATGCGTCCGGACTTGATGAGCGGCATCGCCGCAGGCAGCGACGAGAACATGACCTGCACGCGCCCGCCGGCGAGATCGGCCAGCGCGAGGGGTGCGCCTTTGTACGGCACGTGGGTCCACTCGAGCTTCGCCAAGCCGCGGAAAAGCTCGCCGGAGAGATGGGTGATCGTGCCGTTGCCCGCCGACGCGACGTTGATCGTGTTCGGCTTGCTTTTCGCGGCGGCGACGAGGTCTTTCAGGCTGTTGAAACCGGTGTTCGGCGCGATCGCGACGACGATCGCGGTCGAAGCGACGAGCGAGACCGGCATGAGATCGCGCACGGTGTCGTAGGCGAGCTTGTACAGGCCGGGGTTGATCGCGATCTCGGACGTCGACGCGAGCGCCATCGTGTAGCCGTCGGGCGTCGCCCGCACCGCCTGCTCGGTGCCGATCGAGCCGCCCGCGCCGCCGCGGTTGTCGACGACGATCTGCTGGCCGAGGCGCTCGCCGAGCCTCGGCGAGACGATGCGCGCGACCGCGTCCGAGCCGCCGCCGGCGGGGAACGGCACGATGAGGCGCAGCGGGCGTGCGGGATAGCCGTCCGCGTATGCGGGAAGGCTGAAGCAAACAGCGAGTGCGAGCGTGCAGCGCATGCCGTTCATCTCTGCTCCTCACCAAGATCGGAATGGATTCCCGATCGCGTCCGCTACCGCGGGTCGGGAATGACGACTCTTCGTCGTTCCCGCGCAGGCGGGAACCCATTTTGAATCCGCGGTGCGTCGGCCCGCACCCTGCGATTACTTCGCCGGAGCTCCGACCTTCGCCTGCAAATTCTCGGCGAACTCCGACGCCATGCGCTTCACCACGATCTTCGCGCCGGCTTCGACGATGCCCGAAAGCTTGCCGGTGATCTCGTTCTCGCCGTTGATGAGAACGGTCGAGCCCGCATTGCCTTCCTGCTCGGTCACCTTGAACGCCATCGTCGCGCGAAAGCGCGTGCCGCCCTGGCTGTCCTTGCCGCGCGAGGTCACGCTGCCGGTCATCGCTTCGTCGTTCAGATCGAGCTCGATGCGCGCCTTGAAGGTCACGCGCGCCGGTCCGAACTTCACGGCGAGGCTGCCGTCGAAAGACCCGTCCTCGTGCTTTTCGCCGAGGGCGGCGCCTGGCACGCATTCCACGACCGCCTGAGGATCCGACAGAAGGTTCCAGACCTCGCGCGGCCTGGCGCCGGGCACATCGAACCGCTCGTTGATCTCGATCATGTCCGATCGCCCACTATCGCCGCATTCGGCTTCATCGTCTCTCCTTCGTCGCTCTTTCTGTCGGGCTGTGCCCGCGGACCAGCGCTCGATGGTATCCCACAATCGGGCGGCGGATAGCTGCTGGTCCAATCTACCCGTGCTACGCTCGTGCGGAAGGAGGACGAATCGTGGAAAGTTACAAGGACGCATCGGGCCTGTATCCGGTGGAGCGCCGCGCGAGACACGCCGAGCGCCCGGGGTTCCGCATCAACGAGCTGACGATCTCGCCGACGCAGAAGGTGCCGTGGCATTACCACAGCAACGTCGGCGATACGTTCTACGTGCTGGAAGGGACGATCCGGATATTCATGCGCGAGCCCAAGGAGGACGTCACGCTGGCGGTCGGCCAGAGTTTCGCGCTCGCGGCGAGGCGGCCGCACCTGGTGATCAACCCGGGGGAGACGTCGGCGACGTTTCTGATCCTGCAGGGGGTCGGCGAGTACGACTTCGTGCCGCTGACGTAGGGGCGCGATGCGTTAGCACGCACCCGACGGCGATGTGAGTGGATCGTCATTCCGGACCGCGCGACAGCGCAATGTGAGCCGGAATCCATTTTGACGTTCGAAGTTCTGAAAAATTGGATTCCCGCCTTCGCGGGGATGGCGTTTTCCTATCCTCGCCTCAGTTTCATCCGCACCACCTTCCCGCAATCCTCCTCTTCCTCGCAATGCTCGAGGCACCACTGCGCCACGCGCTCGCGGTAATACGCTTCGAGCTGCGGGTATTGCTCCGACTGCACCGTCGCGAAGTAGAGATACTCGTCAGCGCCCGCGACGCCGTGCTCGAACTGTAAGCGCAGGGTTCCCCAGATCACGTTGCCGTAGCATTCCCGGTCGTACGGATCGGCGCACGCGTTCTCGTAATGCGCGCCGTCGATGAGCTTCACGAGGCGATCGAACGACAGCGGTTTCGCGCTGACTTCGGGACGAATGCGGATCTTGTGTGCGGCGCCTTCGTGGACCATGCGGTAGTGCATGCGCCCGTCGCGGCTTTTGCGGGCGCGGACGGTGAGACGGTCGCGGTGCGGTGTGGCGAGATGGATGCGGGCGACGGTGACTTCGGCCATCGAGACTCCGTGTTGCGGGTTTCATGTGACGCGCAAGCACCGTGCCCGCGCCGGGTTACACTGGATGGGCCATCCAAGGGAGGAGTCGATGCCTTACGCCAAGAGCCACGACGGCCACCGTCTCTATTACGAGGAGGCCGGCAAGGGCACGCCGATCGTCTTCGTGCACGAGTTTTCCGGCGACTTCAGGAGCTGGGAAGCGCAGGTCCAGTACTTCAGCCGCCGCCATCGCTGCATCGCGTTCAACGCACGCGGCTACCCGCCTTCGGACGTGCCGGCGAGCGTCGAGAGCTACACCGTCGACAACGCCATCGAGGACATCGCTTCGGTCATGCGGCATCTCGAGATCCCCAGGGCGCACATCGTCGGCTGCTCGATGGGCTCGCAGTCGACGCTGCACTTCGGCTTCACCCATCCGGAGATGGCTGTCTCGCTCACTGCGATCGGCGCGGGCAGCGGCTCGGTCGCGGATCCGGAGCAGCAGCGCGCGAACTCCGAGGTGAACGCCAAGCGCTACGAGCAAGGCCTCGAGGCCGCCCTCGATCGCGTGCGCGTCGCCCCGAACCGAGTCCAGTTCGCCCGCAAGAACCCGCGCGGATGGGACGATTTCTGCCGGCGCTTCATGGAGCACTCGGCGCAGGGCTGCGCCAACACCCAGCGCGGCATACAGGCGAAGCGACCCGGGCTGACGACGCTCGGAGACAAGTTCCGCGCGCTGAAGGTGCCTCTGCTCGTCATCGCCGGCGACGAAGACCCCGCCGCGTTCGAAGGCGCGCTGTTCATCAAGCAGAGCTGCCCGGTCTCGCGCATAACCGTCCTGCCAGCGACCGGACACCTCGCGAACTGCGAAGAGCCCGAGCTCGTGAACCGGTTGATGGAGCAGTTTTTCGCCGACATCGGACAAGCGTAAAAGCTTCTTAACCGCAAAGGACGCAAGGACGCAAAGGAAAGCGTTACGGTCGCGAGTGTTTTCGCTATATCGCTTGCGCTTGCACATGAGGCGCGCGTGATTCGCACCCGACGAATTCCTTCGCGTCCTTTGCGTCCTTGGCGGTCCATTGCTTTTGGCCTTTAGCAAGGAGTCATCGATGGAAAAAACCGACGTCCTCTCTACCGCCCGCGCTGCCGGGCTCGATAAAGCGGTGCGCGAGTTTCGCGAAGACGTGATCGCCGCCGCTGCGGCCGCGGCGCACGCGACGCGGGGCTTCGACATCCCGGACGATCCGGCGACCGAGCCGTGGCCGCCGATGCGTGTGCTGCCGGCGCCGCTCCCGTCGACGGGAGAACAGTCGTGAGCGCCACCCATTGGCTCACCGCGAGCGAGATCGCGGCGGCGTATCGCGCGAAGAAGCTGTCGCCCGTCGAGCTCGTGCAAGCGCTCGTCGAGCGCGTCGGCGAGATCGACGGCAAGCTCAACGCGTTCATCGCGCTCGATGCCGAAGCCGCGGTCGACGCGGCGCGCGCCGCGGAGAAGGACATCGCCCGCGGCCAGGCGCGCAGCCCGCTGCACGGCGTCCCGGTCGGCGTCAAAGACATCATCGACGTGGCCGGCCAGGCGACGACGTGTCACTCGAAGGTCAGGCTCGACCACGTCGCGAAAGAGGACGCCGAGTGCATCCGCCGCCTGCGCGGCGCGGGCGCGATCCCGTTCGGCAAGCTCTCGCTGCACGAGTTCGCGATCGGCGGTCCGAGCTTCGACCTGCCGTACCCGCCGGCGCGCAATCCATGGCAGCGCGGCCACCACCCGGGCGGCTCGTCGTCGGGGTCGGGCAGCGCGCTCGCGGCGGGCATGGTGCCGCTCGCGCTCGGCACCGACACCGGCGGCTCGGTGCGCAATCCCGCGGGCGCGTGCGGCATCGTCGGGCTGAAGCCCACATACGGCCTGGTCTCGCGCCGCGGCGTATTCCCGCTGTCGTTCACGCTCGATCACGTCGGGCCGATGGCGCGCAGCGTGGGCGACATCGCGCTCATGCTCGACGCGATGGCGGGCTACGACGCAGGCGACCCGGGCAGCACGCCTTCGAGCACGGTCGCTTACGGGCGCGAGCTCGATCGCGGCGTTCGCGGGATGCGCATCGGTTTCGTGCGCCACTTCCACGAGAGCGACCTGCCGGCCGATGCCGAGATGGCCGCGGCGATCGACGCCGCCGCGCGCACGCTGAAGAGCGAAGGCGCGCTGCTGCACGACGTCGCACTGCCGCCGCTGACGCTGTATTCGGGCGTGCAGCGCACGGTGATGCTCGCCGAATCGTGGGCGATACACGCGAAGTGGCTGCGCGAGCGTCCCGGCGATTACGGCGCGCTCGCACGCAGGCGTCTGATGGGCGGCGCGTTCCTGTCAGCGGGCGATTACGTGCACGCGCAGCAGCGCCGCGCCGGGCTGATCGCGGCCGTGAACGACGCGCTGCGCGACGCCGACGTGCTGCTCGTCGCGAACGCGATGGATCCGGCGTGCGCGATCGACGACGAGGAAGCGGTCGCGCGCACCTATCCGCGCCAGGCGCGCAACGTCTTCAACCTGACCGGCCATCCGGCGATCGCGCTGCCGGGCGGGCTGTCGACCTCGGGCCTGCCGCTGTCGATACAGCTCGTCGCCAGGCCGCTCGACGAAGTCACCCTGCTCCGCGCCGCAGCGGCGTTCGAGCGCGCGACGGAGTGGCACACCCGGCATCCGGACCTTTAAAAAGCAATCGACCGCCAAGGACGCAAAGGAAAGCTAAACATAGCGAGCTCATGACGACGCGACGTTAGTAAAACCTTTGCGTCCTTTGCGTCCTTGGCGTCCTTGGCGTCCTTGGCGGTTCAAAAATCCAATGGGGGATAATCGAATCATCCATGACTAACGCGATCGGCCGTGGCCTGTTCGTATTGATGATGATGTCCGCCTCGTTTGCACAGGCACAACCCGTGAAGCAGCTACCCACCGTCGTCGTGCTTTCCACCGGCGGCACGATCGCCGGTAAGGGCGCGGCCACGACCGCGCTGTCGGAGTACTGCGCTAAACCTCGTCGGCCCTGCGCGCCGCCACGCGGACCGCTGCGGCCAGCAGCTTCAGCTTGAACTCGAGGTAAGCCACCTCGCAGCGGTCGCAGTACGCCGCCTCCCTGCCCTCTTCAGGCGGGTTCGTGTGCGGCACGTAACAGCAGGTGCAAGGTGTAAGCATGTCCCTCTAATGGCAACGGCCGTGCCTGGCTGAGAGATCAAAAGCAATCGACCGCCAAGGACGCCAAGGACGCAAAGGAAAACCAAGGCAAGTCGGTCGCGGCGCCGTAGAGAATAGCGTTGCGGCTCGGCGATCGGCACGGCTCATAGCGTTACTACCCGACCGCATCTCCTTGGCGTCCTTGGCGGTTAAAACGCTTTTACTCCAGTCTGATGTTGTTCTTCTTGATGATCTCCGCGAAGCGTTTGCGCTGGTCGGCGAGGAAGCCGCCGAACTGCGACGTCGGCCGGTAGTCGACTTCGAGGCCTGCCGCGTTCAGGCGCTCCTTTGTGTCGTTGGTCTGCATCGCGCTGTCGACCGCTTTCGAGAGGCGCTCGATCACCGCTTTCGGCGTGCCCGACGGCACCATCACCCCGATCCACGCCGCCGCGTCGAATCCCGGCAGGTTGAGCGCGGTCGCGAACGGCTCTATCCCCGGCGCGAGCGCGCTGGGTTTCGCGGTCGAGATGCCGTACGCGCGGAGCCGCCCCGACTTGATGAACGGCATCGTCGCCGCCATCGTTTCCAGCGAATAGGTGATGTCGCCCGCGACGACGTCGGTGAGCGCCGGGATGCTGCCTTTGTACGGCACGTGGATGACCTGCACGCCCACCGCGCCGTTGAACATCTCGGCGACGAGGTGCGCGGTCGCGCCGGTGCCGCTCGATCCGAACTTGTACTTGCCCGGGCTCGCCTTGAGGTAAGCGACGAAGTCCTTGATGTTCTGCGGCGCCAGCTTGGGCGAGCTCACCAGGATGTAAGGGGAGAGGCCCACGTTCGCCACCGGCGCGAGATCCTTCACCGGGTCGAAAGGCACTTTCTGCAGCAGCGGGTTGATGGTCACCGGTCCGCTCGACGCCGCGAGCACCGTGTAGCCGTCGGCGGGCGCTTTCGCGGCGAGGTCGGTGCCGATCATGCCGCCGGCGCCCGGCCGGTTGTCGGCGATGACCTGCTGGCCGAAAAGCTCGGAGAGCTTGAGCGCGACGACGCGGCCTGCGAGGTCGGTCGCCTGCCCCGGCGGCCAAGGCACGATCATGCGGATGGGACGCACGGGATACTGCTGAGCGAGCGCCGCATGACACGCGAACCCGAATGCGACGACTGCGAGAACCAGACGCTTCATGCCACCTCCTCCGATTGAGATGTGCTTCGAGCCGCGCTCTCTGTGCCCGCGGAGCGCGTGGTCCACATGTTAATCTAAGCGCATGCAAAAGGAACCCACTACGCTCAGGCTCGAGCGCTCCGGCGACGGCTTTCTGACGATCACCCTCGACCGCGCCGAGACGCGCAACGCGATGAACACGCAGATGGGAATGGAGCTGCGCGACATCTTCGTGCCGCTGCAATTCCAGCCGGGCGAGGCGCGCTGCATCGTCGTCACCGGCGCCGGCGACAAGGCGTTCTGCGCCGGCGGAGATCTCAAGGAGCGCGACGGCATGACCGACGCGCAATGGCGCGCGCAGCACGCGATCTTCGAGGAAGCGATCTACGCGGTGATGAACTGCACCGTGCCGGTCATCGCCGCGGTCAACGGCGCCGCGTTCGGCGGCGGCATGGAGCTCGCGCTCGCGTGCGACTTCATCTACGCCGCGAAGCGCGCACGCTTCGCGATGAGCGAGACCTCGCTCGGCATCATCCCGGGCTGCGGCGGGACGCAGAACCTGCCGCGCGCGGTCGGCGAGCGCCGGGCGAAAGAGCTCATCCTCTCCGCGAGGCCGTTCACCGCCGATGAAGCGTTCGATTGGGGCATGGTGAACGAAGTGTGCGAAGACGCCGAGCTCATGCCGAGGACGCTCGAGATCGCGCGGCGCATCTGCGGCAACGGACCGGTCGCGGTGAGACAGGCGAAGAAAGCGATCCACAGCGGCTTGCAGACCGACCTGCGCACCGGCCTCGCGTTCGAGATCGAAGCCTACAACCGCACGGTGGTGACCGAAGACCGGCTGGAAGGCGTGAAGGCGTTCGGCGAGAAGCGCAAGCCGAATTTCAAAGGGAAGTAAAAAACGTTTTAACCGCAAAGGACGCCAAGGACGCAAAGGAAGGCTCGTCGGATAGCATGCCGCACGGTTGCGGCAATGTCAGCCGCGTAGCGTGCGTTACGCTGCTCTCGCGGCTAACGCACCCTACGTTTCAAAAACGCTTTTGTTTTTCCTTTGCGTCCTTTGCGTCCTTTGTGGTCAATTGCTTTTAAAGATCCAAGGACAAGCACCATGGTAGACGTCGAAGTCCACGAAGTCGGCACCCGCGACGGGCTGCAGAGCGTCCCGTTCTTCGTGCCGACCACGCTGAAACAGCTCTGGTGCACGGCGGAAGCCGAAGCCGGCGTGCGCGAGATCGAGGTGTGCTCGTTCGTGCCGGTGAAGCTCCTGCCGCAGTTCGCCGACGCGGCCGAAGTCGTGGAGCACGCGCTCACGCTGCCCAACCTGCGCGTCGCGGCGCTCGCGCCCAACCTGAAGGGCGCCGAGCGCGCGATGGAGCTCGGCGTGCACAAGATCAACTTCGTGCTGTCGGTGAGCGAGAGCCACAACCGCGCGAACGTGCGGCGCTCCACCGCCGAGTCGGTCGCCGATTTCGCGCGCATCGTCGATCTCGTCCGCAGCAAGCCCGAAGGCAAACGCCCGAAGATCGTCGCGGGCCTCTCCACCGCGCTCGGCTGCACGATCGAAGGGCCGGTGTCCGAAGACCGTGCGCGGGAAATCGCGATGCAATGCGTCGCCGCCGGCGCCGACGAGCTCATCGTCGCGGACACCGTCGGCTACGCCAATCCGGCGGCGGTGCGGCGCCTGTTCGGCGCGATCGCCAGGGACGTCGGCGCGATTCCGATCAAGGCGCACTTCCACGACACGCGGGGGCTCGGGCTCGCCAACGTCGTCGCCGCGCTCGACGCCGGGGTGCGCGCTTTCGACGCGTCGCTCGGCGGCCTCGGCGGCTGTCCTTACGCGCCGGGCGCGAGCGGCAACATCTGCACCGAAGACCTCGTCTTCATGCTCGAATCGATGGGCCTTGCGACCGGCATCGACATCGACAAGCTCGTCGCGCTGCGCAGCGAGATCGAGCAGGCGCTGCAGGGCGAGCCCTTCCACGGCACCATCGCCCGCGCCGGTCTGCCGAAAGGATTTGCGCGCGCTGCATAACGCGTAGCGCGGCCAGGCGCCTAAGCACGCCTTTTGCGCGGCGAGGCTCGCCTTGGCGAGCCGACGCAGCGGCGTAGACCTTTCAACGGCATACGCGTTGCAATTTGCGACGCGTGGCTACGTGCAATCTACACATACCGGGCGAGAACCATCTGCTCTCCCTGTTGCCGGAGGACGACCGGCGGCGCGTCCTGGACGCGATGGAGCGTGTCGAGACGCGCCACGGCGAAACGCTCTTCCGGCAGCACGAGCCGATCGCCGCGGTGGATTTCCCGCTGCAGGGCGTGCTTTCGGTGGTCGTCGTCATGGAGGACGGCGGCGTGGCGGAAGTGGGAACGGTCGGTAACGAAGGCATGGCGGGCGTTCCGCTCGCGATGGGGACCGAGCACAGCCCGGCGCAGGCGTTCTACCAGGTGCCCGGCAGCGCGTATCGCATGCCCGCGCAGGCGTTTCGCGCCGAGATCGAGAAAGGCGGCGCGTTCGCGGCGCTGATGCGGCTGTACGCGCAGGCGTTCCTGTCGCAGGTGTCGCAATCGGCCGCCTGCAATCGCCTGCACTCGGTCCAGCAGCGCCTGTGCCGCTGGATACTGATGTCGCACGACCGCGCGGGCGGCGACCGCATCGCGCTCACGCAGGAGTTCCTCGCGCAGATGCTCGGCGTGCGCCGCGCGACGGTGAGCGTCGCCGCAGGCGAGCTGCAGAAGGCGGGGCTGATCCGCTACAACCGGGGCGTCATCAACGTCCTCGACCGCGAGCGCCTCGAGCAGTCCTCGTGCGAGTGCTACGCGGTCGTGCGCCGGGAGTTCGAGCGGTTGTTATGCTGATCGTGCCGACAGGCGATAACGTGTAGCGCCGCCAGGCGCCTAAGCACGCCTTTGCGCGGCGAGGCTCGGCGTAGCCGAGCCGAAGCAGCGGCGTAGACCTTACAGCGGCGCGGCGCTCTCCGTCTGCTCGGCCACGATCTCGCGCGGCTCGCCCGCGCGTCTGAGCTTCGCCTGCAGCGCCTGCATCTCGTCGCCGAGCGTGGCACGGCGGCCGGGATCGAGCAGCTTCGCCGCCTTGGGGAAAAGGTTTTCCTCCTCCTCCTTGTGATGGTGCTCGGCCTGCTCCTTCAGGACCTTGAATTTCGGCTCGAAGGTCTTGTCGCCGGGATCGAGCTCCAGCAGGTCGGCGAGCAGCCGCTTGAGCGACAGGTGCTCTTCGAGCGACTCGAGCAGGATGTCTTCGGTGCGCCCAGCTTTCACCGCGGGATAGAAGACCTGCTCTTCGGACTCGATGTGCATGGTGAGCAGGTCCGCCACTTCGACGAAGCGGCGCCGCATGCCTTCGGCATCCGCCTCGAGCACCTGCGCCATCGCGCGCTCCAGCTCGTGGTGCTGTCTGCGCAGGTAGTCGATCGCATCCATTGTCCGCGTCTCCCTTGTTGGTTAACGCGGCTTTTGCAACCGGTGTGCCGCGATCGCTCTACTCGACCGTCACGCCCTTCCAGAACGCGACGTAGTCCTTGATGTTGCGCGCGGCGTCCTTGGGCTCGGGGTAATACCACGCGGCGTCGTCGTTCACCTCGCCGTCGACCGCGACGTGGTAATAGCTCGCGGTGCCTTTCCAGCCGCACACGGTGTGCGTGTCGCTCGGCCGGAGGTACTCGCGCTTCACCGCGCTCGCCGGGAAGTAGACGTTGCCTTCGACGCGCTCGACCGCGTCGTCCTGCGCTTCCGCGATCACTTTGCCTTTCCACAACGCTTTGGGCATGGGGATCTCCTTAGACGGTATCGCTGTCGGCGCTGCCGTCGGCGAGCAGCTCGCTGTCGTCCGGGACGAGATTCTCGAAACCGGTGCCGTCGCTCACCAGCGGCTGCGCCGCGGGGTGGCTTCCCGCAGCGCCGCCCGGCGGCGGATCGTTGCGATGCATGAGGTGCTGTATCCCCTGGTAGAGGAACGCCCCGCCCACCGCGCCCGCCGCCACGCCGGCCACCGTGCCCAGCATGCCGCCTCCGCCCCATCCGGACAGCGGGCGCGCGGGCGCCGCCGCGGGCTGCGCGATCGGCGCCTGCTGCACCGGGTTCGGCGCGGGCGCGGGCACTGCCGCCGCGGCGGGCTTCGATCCCCACGCCGGGTCGTTGAGGAAGCTTCCGCCGCTTGTCCCGCCCGACCTCGCCTGCGCGAGCTCGTCGGTGAGCTTCCGCACTTCCGCCTGGGTGAGCTGGAGCGCCTGATCGAGCTGCAGCGCGCGCTGCACGAGCAGGTATACGGCGTCGGGCTGGCGCGATGCGGCGTCCCGGATCAGCGCTTCGGCCTGAGGGTCTTTCTGTCCGGCGCGCGCGGCCACCATGTCGCCGAGAAACCGTTCGAGCAAATCTTTTTCCTGGGGTGTCATCGAAAAACTCCTTGAACTCGGCACGGGCGATGCTGTCGCGGCCGAGGGGCACGAAAGATGCAACGCCCGGGATTCAGGCAACCATTCCCGGAGGAAATTCCATGGCGATGACCAACGACGACATCATCGGGACGCTGAACGACCTCATCGAGACGTGCAAGGACGGCGAGAAAGGCTTTCTCACGTGTGCGGAGGATATCAAGAACCCCGAGCTGAAGACGATGTTCGGCACGATGGCGCGTCACTGCGCGGAAGCGGCGGGCGAGCTGCACACCGAAGTGCAGCGCCTCGGCGGCAAACCCGAGAAAAGCGGCTCGATGGCGGGCTCGGCGCACCGGCGCTGGGTCGACATCAAGTCGGCGATCTTCGGCAAGGACGACGCGGCGGTGCTGGCCGAGTGCGAGCGCGGCGAGGACGTCGCGAAACACAGCTACGAGGGCGCGCTCAAGAAAGAGCTGCCGGCTCCCATCCGCGCGATGGTCGAGCGCCAGTACCAAGGCGTGATGCAGCATCACGACCGGGTGCGCGCGCTCGAGCGTGCCGCGAAAGCGAGGAGCTGATTGCGAACTCGATCGGCGACGATCGCACTGCTGCTGGCGGCGCTCGCCGCGCCGCCGGCGCTCGCGGCCGACCGCGCTCGTGACGGCAGCGACGCGGCCTCTTCCGACGATATCGAGCATACGGCCAAGCAGGAGAAGCGCGTCGACGAGCCGGAGAAGCGTTCGGAGGAACAGGAAAAACGCGCGGTGGAGCGCATCGGCGACGACCTCGCGAGCTGCAAGCGCGATGCGGACGGCATGCGCGGTCCCGAGCGCAGCCGCTTCATGACGAAGTGTCTGAGGGAGCGCAAGTAGCGCGGGCCGCTCGCGCCGGGTGGTACGATGCGCGTTTTTCGAAAGCGATCGATGAACGCATCACGCCTGACCTGCGCGCTGGCCTTCCTGAGCCCGTTCCTGCCGCTCGGCGCGGCCGCCCAGAATTTTCCATCGGGTCAGGTTCGCATCGTCGCGCCGTACCCGCCCGGAGGCGGCACCGATATCCTCGGTCGCGCGATCGCGCAGAAGCTCACCGAGCGTCACGGCACGCCGGCGATCGTCGACAACCGCGCGGGTGCGAACGGCACCATCGGCGCGGCCTACGTGGCTAAAGCGCCGGCCGACGGGCATACGATGCTGATCGTCCCCGCGGGTTACGCGGCGAACCCTGCGCTCTACGGCAAGCTCCCGTACGACCAGAACCGCGATCTCGCGCCCGCTTCGCATCTCGCGTCGGGGCCGCTGGTGCTCGTGGTGCACCCGTCGCTGCCGGCGAAGTCGATACGCGAGCTGATCGCGCTGGCGAAGGCGCAGCCCGGCGCGATCAACGGCGGCTCGGCCGGCGTGGGCTCGCTGCCGCATCTGTCGCTCGAGCTCTTCAACACGCTCGCCGGCGCGAAGATCGCGCATATTCCGTACAAGGGATCGGGGGCCGCGATCGCCGACGTGCTGAGCGGGCAGGTGCCGGTCTATTTCATGAACATCCTGCAAAGCCTGCCGCTCATCAAGGCGAACCGGCTGCGCGCGCTCGGCGTGACGAGCCCCGGCCGCTCGCCGATCGCGCCGCAATTGCCGGCGATCGCCGAAGCCGGCCTGCCGGGCTTCGACATGACGAACTGGTACGGCCTGCTCGTGCCGTCGGCCACGCCGCCGGAGACGATCGCGCGGCTGCAGCAGGAGGTGTCGCGCATCCTCAACCTGCCGGAATTGAAGCAGCGCCTTTCGGACGACGGCATGACCGTCGTCGCGAGCACGCCGGAGGCGTTCGTTCAGTTCCTCAGGCGCGAGACGGCGAAATACACCCGCGTCATCGAAGCCGCGGGCATCAAAGGCTCGCTATGAGCGGCCGTGTCACTTCACGGGCGTGGGAGGCGGATTCGACGGCGGATTCGCCGGCAGCGCTTTCTGATCCATCATCGGCGCGGTCTGCGCGGCATCCTGGTCGTTGCGCCCGGCCGTGGTCGCGGTGACGCCGAGCATGATGCCCCAGATCATCACGCTCAACACCGCGATGGTGAGGATGATGCCGAGCACCGTCAGGAGCGCAAGGCCCAGGCCGGGTTCTTTCGTCAGGTCGCGGTCGTCGACTTCGGTAGCCATGTGTTTTCCTCGGATAGCTGGGCCGGACACGCTGCGCGTGGCGAGCAAGCCGGGTGCCCGTAGGGTACACAAAGCGGCGGTCTCGCGGCGAGCTGTTTCGCGGAGCGCGCGGTGTCGATAAGGACGCGTCTGCTCGCGCTGGCGCTGGCGATCGTCCTTCCCGGCGTCATCGGGGCGCTGTTCGGGCTGTACGCGCTCTACCACCAGCAGACGCAGGTCGCGACGCGCAACCTGTCCGAGATCGCGACCGCGGTCGCCTCGGTCGTCGACCGCGAGCTCGCGCGGCGGGAGACGACCTTGAACACGCTCGCGATGTCCCCGGCGCTGCAGCGCGGCGAGCTGGCGGCGTTCTACGAGTTCGCGCGGACCGCCGCGCCGACGGCCGAGCGCACGGTGATACTCACCGACGTGAGCCAGCAGCAGCTCATCAACACCCGCGTGCCTTTCGGCGAGCCGCTGCCGCGGTCGAAATCGTTCGTCGAGCTGCGCGCCGGCACGCAGCCCGCCGCCACGATGCTCTCCGATCTGTTCATGGCGCCGATCGCCAAGCGCTGGAGCTTCGCGCTGCAGGTGCCGGTGATCCACGGCGGCAAGCTGGTCGGCTATCTGTCGATGGGCACCTACGCCGACAGCCTGCAGAAGGCGCTCGAGGACCAGCGCCTGCCCAAAGGCTGGAACGCCTCCATCATCGACCGCAAGGGCATCATCGTCGCGCGCCGGCTCTCTCCCGAGCAGTTCGTCGGCAAACCGGTGACCGACGACCTCATGGCGCAGTTTGCCGTGCGCCGCGAAGGCGTGTTCGACACCGTGCGCCTCGACGGCGTCCACACGTTCACCGCGTTCACGCCGATCGAAAGCACCGGATGGACGCTGGCGGTGAGCATGCCGAAAGCGGACATCGACGCCTCCATCATGGCCGCGCTCAACGTGACGGTGATGGTCACCGCGGTGCTGCTCGTGCTCGCGATGCTCGCGGCGATGTACGTCGGGCGCACGATCTCGCGTCCGCTGCGGCATCTGGTCAGCCTCGCCGCCGCGGTCGGGCGCGGCGAGCGCATCCGCGCGCCGCGGCAGGGCCTGCTCGAGACGCGCATGGTCGCCAACGAGCTGCAACACGCGTCCGATCGCATCAGCAGCGCGAACGAGGTCATGGCGAAGCGCGTCGAGGAAGCGGTCACCGAGACCCGGCGCGCGCACGAGGCGATGCTGCAGAACCAGAAGCTCGAAGCGCTCGGCAAGCTCACCGGCGGTATCGCGCACGATTTCAACAACCTCCTGCAGACGATCAGCGCGGCGGTCGAGGTCGCGCTGCGCGTGCGCGACGCGGACGCCGTCAAGGGCGCGATGGACTCGGCCAAGCGCGCCATCGAGCGCGCGACCCGGCTCACGCGCCAGCTCGCGACGTTCGGACGCGGCACGCAGTCGGCGCCCGCGGCCATCGATCTGAAGGCGCACATCGGCGAGTTCCGCGATCTCATCGAAGGCGCGCTCCGGCGCAACATCGAGCTCACGTTCGACATGGCGGACGCGCTGTGGCCGGTCTACGTCGACCCGGTGCAGCTCGAGCTCGCGGTGCTGAACGCGGCGCTCAACGCGCGCGACGCGATGCCCGACGGCGGGAAGCTCGGGATCGCGGCGAAGAACGAGCGCGTCGCCGAAGGGTCGGCGACCGGACTGCCGGCGGGCGAATACGTCGGCATCACGATCCGCGACAACGGGCAGGGCATCGCACCCGAGCACCTGTCGCGCGTGTTCGAGCCTTTCTACACCACGAAGGAAATCGGCCGCAGCTCGGGGCTGGGGCTCGCGCAGATCTACGGCTTCGCGAAGCAGTCCGACGGCACGGCGACCATCGAGAGCAAACCGGGCGAAGGCACGACGCTGTGCATCCTGCTGCCGCGCAGCCGCCGCGCCGAGGAGACCGCGAAAGCGCCCGAAGCCGAGCCGCCGCGCGCCGACAACGCGCCGGCGACGATCCTCTTCGTCGAGGACGACGAGCTCGTCAGCGCGGTCATGGTGCCGGGGCTGCGCGCGTCCGGCTTCAACGTGATCACCGCCAGCGATGCGATGACCGCGCTCGCCGCGCTGCGCACCCACGACATCGACGCGGTGCTCTCCGACATCGTCATGCCCGGCCAGGGCGACGGCCTCTACCTCGCGCAGGAGATGCGCCTCACGCGGCCCGACGTGCCGATCGTGCTCGCGACCGGCTATTCAGAGCGCCTCACCGCCACCTCGCCGTTCCGTGTCCTGCTCAAGCCTTACACCCTCGAAGACGCGCGAACCGCGTTGTTCGAGGAGATGAATAAAGTCAAAACGGTCGGGGTTTGAGCAGGCGACACGATCGATCACGTAGGGTGCGTGCTAACGCACCGCTCCTTTTAAACCTTATTCTCCGTAATCGCCCGGAATCCCGAGTTCGCATCCCCAATCAAACGGATAAATCCCTGCCCGCACATATCGATGAAACGTTGAAAACGGCCAATCGACCGCCCGTTCGACGTGCCCATGCTTCACCGGGTTGTTGTGGATGTAATCGAAATGAGCTGCGAAATCGGCTTCATCCCGTATCACATGATCCCAAAAGCGCCGCTGCCATATTCCTCGTTCGCCTCGAGCCAGCTGCCTGCGCGACAGACAGGCCGAGGCGGAGACGTCGCTGGAAAAACGAGCTTTGATCGTTCTCCAGCGCTCCGAAAAGTCGCTGTCGTTCTCGGGCATCGTCCAGATGCAGTGCAGATGGTCCGGAAGTACGACCCACGCATCGATAGCGAACGGAAACATGCGACGTGTGATGTCGACCGCGACGCGCAACTGCTCGATGTGGTCAGTCAGCACAGCGCTGCGGCGATTCGCTGCGGCAACCGTGAAGAAGATCGTGCGGTGGGCGGTGACAAGCCGGCGATAGTTCGGCATATCGGATTAGCGCACAACGCGCGTGGACGGCTTACAACCGTTGGGACTACTGCGCGGTGCGCTCGCGCGCACCCTACGATGGCCGCGGACGTCGGACGCATGATTGCGCGTCGGGTCACGTAGGGTGCGTGGCAACGCACCGCGACGTTACGCCCGGGAATAGGCGTTGCAACTTTCGGGGTCCGAAGAGCATTCCGGAAGAGCCGATCATGACGAGCAAAACCAGGGCGGCACGGCGGCTGCGCCTGCGGGCTCAGGAGGCGGCGGCGCAGGCGCGCGCTAGCGCGGCGAGAAGCGCTCGATCTTGGAGCGCCACGTCTCCGACAGCATGCACGACAGCCACGCCTCGTTCTCGAACTGAAGGCCGGCCGACAGCGTCGTCTCCTGTGACGCGTTGAGCGCGATCTTCGCCTGCACCACCGACATCCTCGGGTTCGCCGCGATCTGCCGCGCAAGCCCGAGCGCTTCGTTCATCAGGCTCTGGTGCGGCACGACTCGCGCGACGAGACCGATCTCCAGCGCCTCGCGCGCATCGATACGGCGGCCGCTCAGGATCAGCTCCTTCGCTTTCTGCAGCCCCACGAGCCTCGGCAGGCGCTGGCACGCGCCGCCGCCCGGCAGGAAACCGATCGTCACCTCGGGGAAACCGAGCTTCGCGCGATCCGACGCGATGAGGATGTCGCACTGGAGCGCGAGCTCCGCGCCGCCGCCGAGCGCGTAGCCGTTGATCGCCGCGATCGTCGGCTTGACCATCGCCGCAACCGCGCTCACGAACCTCGGCCGGCCGTGCCGGCGCTGGTCGTAGAGCTCCTGTATCGATTTGCGCCAGCGCTCCTTCAGGTCGGCGCCCGCGCAGAAAGCCTTGTCGCCCGCGCCGGTGAAGACCACCGCGTTCACCTCGTCGTTCGTATCGAGCGCGCGCGCGGTATCGACGATCGCCTCGCGCAGCTCGACGTTCAGCGCGTTCATCGATTCGGGACGATCGAGCGTGACGACGGCGACGTCGCCGTCGATGTCGAGCCTGAGACTTGCCATCGCGATCTCCTGTCGAACGTGTTGAGGCATTATACGAAGCACCGAACAGGAGGAGCCCATGGAAGAACGCATCGCCGGCGCGACCGACACCCACATGCACATCTACGACCCGCGCTTCGAGCTGAAGCGCAAGGGCAAGGCGGCCGCGCGCCCCGCCACCGTCGCCGACTATCGCAAGGTCCAGGAACGCCTCGGCCTCGAGCGTGTCGTCATCGTGCAATCGAGCGCTTACGTCGACGACAACAGCTGCGCGCTCGACGCGATGGCGCAGCTCGGAGACAGCGCGCGCGGCGTCGCGGTAGTGAAGCCCGAGGTACCCGACTCGGAGCTCGAACGACTGACGCGCGCCGGCATGCGAGGCTTGCGCTACGTCATGTTCGAAGGACGCCCGCTCGGCTGGGAGACGATGCCGCCGATGTCGTCGCGCGTCGGGGCGTTCGGCTGGAACATCAATCTCCAGTTGAACGGCGAGGAGCTCGCCGAGCGCGAGCACCTGCTCGCGAACCTGCAATGCGATCTCGTCGTCGACCACATCGGCCGCTTCACCGCGCCGGTCGATTCGAACACGCCCGGCGTGCGCGCGCTCCACCGATTGCTCGACGCGGGACGCTGCTGGGTGAAGCTCTCCGCGCCCTATCACGGCTCGAAGAGCGGACCGCCGCATTACGACGATATCGGCGCGATCGCGAAAGAGCTGGTCGAGCGCTGGCCCGAGCGCATGCTGTTCGCGACGAACTGGCCGCATCCGTCGGTGTCGGGCGAAGCGCCCGACGATCTCGCGCTCATGCGATTGTTATCGACGTGGGCGCCGGATGCGGCGACCCGCAGGAAGATACTGGTCGACAATCCGGCGAAGCTGTACGGGTTCGAATGAAACCCACCCCCACCCTAACCCTTCCCCCGAGGGGGAGGGAACTGATGTTCGCGGTTCTCCTGTCGAACGCAAGCGCATACGCCCAAGCGATCACGCCGAAGGCCTGCGCTTCTACACCCAGAAAGGCAACTGCCAGGCGTGCCACGGCTGGGCGGGCGACGGGCGCTGTTACGGCATGAGGGAAGCCGATCTGCAGGCGTCCGGTCAGGCCTTGTTCAACGCGCCGGCGACGCCGCAGCCGCGCGAGATCGAGACGCTGGTCGATTTCCTCTTCGCGAAAGTCATCGGACAGGGACCGATGACGCGGGCGAAGTGCGTGGAGTACTGGGGGAGCGATGGGGAAGTCTGCGCTGAGCTGAAAAAGTGACGGGTGAAGCGGTGACGGATAAGGCGGTGACGAAAGAGCGTCACGAACCGTAACCCGTCACCGCTCCATCCGTCACCTTTCATAACTCATCACCCGCCGGCCGCTGCGGTCAAACGGCGCTGCCGAGCCCGCTCCCGAGACCGCTGAGCATGATCGCCAGCGCGCGGATCAATCCTTCGATCGAGAGCCCGAACGCCTTGATGAGGGCGATGCCCGCCTGGAACGCGGCGCCGCGCGCGATCGAGAAGCTCGGATCGTCGATGCTGCCTTCGAGCTCGAACGGCACGGTGATGCGGTCCTGCTCGTCGGCAAGCGCGCCGATACCCGCTTTGCGCGGCAGGCTCGCGAGCGCTTCCATGGGGCTCTCGCTCGCGCGCAGCCTGAGCCCGCTGATCGTGAGCGTTCCCGGCGCGTGCAACACGTTGTCGCGCACGGTGGTTTTGAGGTCGAGGCTGAACGTGCCCGATTCGACGCCGGCTTTCACCCGCGTGAAGATGTAAGGCTCGAACATCGCGAGATCGACGTTGCGCAGCGCGATGGTGAGCTCGGAGCTCTTGCGGCCGACGTCGACCCAGCCTTGCACCGACACCGTGCCGCGGTGCACGGGACCTTTCAGCGCGCCGTCGAGGTCGATTTTGGTTCGCGCGCCGCGGTCCGGCACCTCGACGCCCTCGATCGAGCCGGTGACGTCGTCGATGCGCACGCGCTGCGGCTCGAGCGGCACGGTCGCGTCGTACAGATCGATCGTGCAGTTCTCGAAGCGGACGGCGCGCACCGCGACGCCGCGCTTGCCGTCGCCCTCGTCCTTCTTCGCGCGCTCGGTCACGCTCGGCAGCAGGCGCAACCCGCCGCCGCCCTTCGGCCGCAGCGCGGAGAGATACGCACGGTGGATGCGCACTTCGGTGATCTCCACGCGGTCCGAGAAAAGCTGCTTGAGCTTGGGCGTGACGACGACTTCCTCGGCACGCAGCGCGGTATCGGTCGGCCAGCCTTTCGGCGCTTTCACGCGCAGGCCGGCCAGCCGCACCTCGTGCAGGCCGACGGTGACTGCGTCGACCTCGCTGTCGGGTCCGAGCGCCTCGAGCACGCGCGCTTCGACGCTGCGCGTCGCGTAATGAATGGCGCCGACGAAGGCGAGGCCGAGCATGGCCAATACGGCGAGTACGATCAGGGCCGTCCGCCGGACGCGGCTGCCCGCAGGCATGTGGGTTTCGCTGAGTGCGGCCATCTCGCAGCTCTCCTCGCCCGGGCCGAGCAAGGTAAATGCCGGGCCGGGCGCGGTTAGAATCGTGAGCCCACCCGAAGGAGCAGGATTCGATGACCCCGAGAGAGATTTTTGCCGGCTTGCGCGCGCCCGTGATCGGTGCCCCCATGTTCCTCGTGTCGGGGCCCGACCTCGTGATCGAGCAGTGCAAGGCCGGCATCATCGGCTCGTTCCCCGCGCTCAACGCGCGGCCGCAGGAACAGCTCGACGTGTGGCTGACGCAGATCGAGGACGCGCTCGCGAAGGAAAAGCGCGAGCGTCCCGAAGCGAAGATCGGCCCCTACGCCGTCAACCTCATCGTCAACCAGGCCAACAAGCGCCTGGACCAGGATTTCGAGGTCGTGGCCAAGCACAAGGTGCCCATCGTCATCACGTCGCTGCAGGCGCCGACCGCGATCGCCAAGCGCGTGCACGAATACGGCGGCATCGTGCTGCACGACGTGGTGCGCGTGCGCCACGCCGAGAAAGCGCTCGAAGCGGGCGTCGACGGCATCATCCTGGTCTGCGGCGGCGCGGGCGGCCACGCCGGACGCCTCAACCCCTTCGCGCTGACCAACGAAGTGCGCAGGATCTTCGACGGCCCGCTCGTGCTCGCCGGCGCGATCACCAACGGCTCCGGCGTGCTCGCGGCGCAGGCGATGGGCTGCGACGCAGCCTACGTCGGCACGCGCTTCATCGCGACGCAGGAATCGCTCGCGGTCGAGGCCTACAAGCAGATGATCGTCGATTCGAACGCCGAAGACATCGCCTACACGCCGTTCTTCAGCGGCGTGCACGGAAGCTACCTCAAGCAGAGCATCCGCAACGCCGGACTCGATCCCGACAACCTGCCGGTGCAGGAAGGCGAGAAGCTCAAGTACACCTCGCGCGACGAGCGCCCGAAAACGTGGAAAGACATCTGGGGCGCGGGACAGGGCGTGGGCAATATCAGTGCGGTGCCGGCTACGAGGGAACTCATAGATCAGATGGTGGCGGAGTATGACGCCGCCAGGCGCCGCCTGGCGCGCTGAGCAAAAAGTGACGGATAGAACGGTGACGGATGAGACCGTGACGGATGAAACGGTGACGTGTGCTGTCGCGCGACGCCTTTCGTCACCGCTTTATCCGTCACTGCTTTACCCGTCACTTCTCAATCGCTCGACTGCAAGCTCGCGGAGCCTCCCCTTCTGCACCTTGGTGCCATTGGCGCTATGCGTCACCGGGAACGCGTCGATGGTGAACACCCGCTTCGGCGCCTTGTAGCCCGCGATGCGCGACGCGCAGTGCGCGATGACGGTTTGCTCGTCGACGACGGCGCCCGCTTGCGCGACGACGAACGCGACTGCGTACGTCCCGCGCTCGCCGTCGATACCGACGACCTGTGACGCGGCGACGCCGGGCACGGCGTTGATCGTCTCCTCGATCTCCAGCGGATTGACGGGGAAACCGGACAGCCGCAGCGCGTCACCCATGCGCGACTGAAAGACGAAACCGCCTTCGACGGTGTAACCGAGGTCGCCGCTCGCGACAAAGCCGTCGTCTGTGAAGACGGCGCGCGTCGCCTCCTGGTTGCCGAAGTAGCCCGTCATCGCGCTCGGCATCCGGAATTCGAGCTCGCCGCTCTCGCCGTGAGGCAGGATGCGGCCGGTGGCGGTGTCGCGCGCCCTCACCCTGGCGTCGGTCGCGATGAGCTGCCCGCCGCCGAGCTCGCGCTTCTCGGGTGGATCGGTCTCGTAATGCCGCGACACCATCGCCTGCACCTCGCTCATCCCGTACACGCCGACGAGCGTCAGGCCGCGTCTCTCGGCGCGCGCCGCCTGCCCGGTGCGCGCGCCGATCACGAGCCGCACGCTCGGATAAGGCCGCGGCTCGTCGCTCGACGCAAGGAGCTGCGCGACGATGTCGCCGGCGGCCGGAAAATGCGTGACGGCATGCTTGCGGATGAGCGATGCGGCGGATTGCGCGTCGAACGTCGGCAGCATCACCAGCGGCCGCCGCGCCGCGATCGCGCCGAGGGCGGCCGTGAGCCCGAAGGTGCCGCACAGCGGGATCGGCAGCAGGATCGTCGCGTCAGGCGCGTCGAAGCCGAAAGCCCGCGCGACATCGAAGGCATGGCGCGCGAGCGACCGCTGGTCGTGCAGGACCAACTTGGGCTTGCTCGTCGTGCCCGACGTGGTGAAGAGCAGCACCCCGGCGTCGGGACGGGCGCGCGTCGTTTCGAGCGCGCTCGAACGCGCGATATCGCGATACGCGACCGCCCGGCGCTGCGCGATCGTCACGGGAACCGTCTCGTCGCCTTCGCCGTATGCGACGACGACGTCCAGTGCGCTCAACGCCGCGGGGTCGACCGCTTCGAGGATCCCGTTGAAGTCGATGCCGCGAAATCCCGGCCACAGCACGAGCGCTTTCGCACCCGATCGGCCGAGGATGTCGGTGAGCTCGCCCGAGCGAAAGCGCGTGTTCACCGCGAGCGCGATCGCGCCGACGTGCGCGCACGCGAAAAAGCACGCGAGCCACGCGGTGTTGTTCGGAAGCCACAGCGCGACGCGGTCCCCTTCGCGTATGCCGACCTCGATCAGACCGCTCGCGACGCGCCGGCTCTCCGCGTCGAGCTCGGCATACGTGACGCGGCGCTCGCGATCGATCAGCGCGACCTCGTGCGAGTCGCCGGAGAGTAAGTCTGGAAGATTCAAAACAGGACGATCAAAACCGCGACCGAAAAAGCGACCACGACGCTGATCGCGAACAGCACCCAGTCCGCCGGCGTCCAGCCGCTGAAGCGACGGTCCAGCGCGCTGACGATGCCCGACGACTGCTCGCGCACCAGGATGCCGTACGTCGTCGACGCGTCCGCGGTGTCGCTGCTCGGGGGCTTCGAAAGATTCTCGAAATTCTGCGTGACGCCGGTCTGCGCGGCGAGCCTCACCATCGCCGAGAGCGAGTCGAAGTCGCGCGCGACCCCGAGGCTCGCGTCGCCGTCGTCGGTTTTCGAGGTATCGCCCTGCCGCGCGACCGGCGGCGATTTGGAGAGCAGCGGCGTCGCGGCGTACGGATCGATGGTCGGCAGCGCGCGCTGCTGCGGCGTCGCGACGCCGACGATGCGCAGGCCCGCGGCGAGATTGCCGCGGCATTGCCGCAGATCGTCCGCGAGCTCGCGCGAGCTGGCGTAGCGCTCTTCGGGCGATTTGGTCAGCGCCTTGGCGACGATGAAGTCGAGCATGGTCGGCGTGCCCGGCGCGATCGTGCTCGGCGCGGGCGGCACGAGGTTGACGATCTGGAAGAGGATCGCGTTGAGGTCCGCGCCCGCGAACGGCGCCGAGCCCGTGAGCATCTCGTAGAGCATGACGCCCAACGAGAAGATGTCCGAGCGGTGGTCGGCGCGGCGGCCGAGCACCTGCTCGGGCGACATGTAACGCGGCGAGCCCAGCACGTTCACGGCCTCCGCCCTGGCTTCCGCGGAGCGCATGCGCGCGATGCCGAAGTCGGCGATCTTCGCCGTGCCGTCGGCGGCGAGCAGCACGTTCGCCGGCTTGATATCGCGATGGATGACGCCGTGCGCGTGCGCGTACGCGAGGCCTTCCGCGACCTGCACGGCGATATCGAGCGCCTGCTCCAGCGGCAACGGCCGGCCCTCGCGCGTGAGCGCGGCGAGCTCGCGCCCTTCGATGTACTCCATCGCGAGATACGGCATGCCGCCGCTGTTGCCGACGTCGTAGACCGTGACGATGTTCGGATGGTTGAGGCCGCCGACCGCCTTGGCTTCGAGATAGAAGCGCGATTCGTATTCGGCGAGATCGGGATCGTTGGCGGCGACGCCGATCGTCTTCAGCGCGACGGTGCGGTCGAGCATCGGGTCCACCGCCTTGTAGACCGTGCCCATCGCGCCCTTGCCGATCTCGGAGACGATCTCGTAACGGCCGAGCCTGCGGGCGTCCACGGCCGTCCCCACGCTCACCGCCGGCCGCCGGCCTTCACGTTCTTGAAGACCGGCCCCCACATCGGGTGGCCGGCTTCGTTCGGCTCGAGCTCGAAAGCGGGGTTGAGCTCGAGCGCCCGCCTGAAATACGCCCGGCACTGGCGCTCGCGGCCCTGCGTGCACGAGATGAACGCGAGATACTTGTTCGCGGTGACCTGGTCGGCGTCGGAGAGGCCGGCGGAGAGGGCGTCCTGCAGGCTGGTGGTCGCCGCGGCGTACTTGCCGTCTTCGTACTGGCGAATGCCGGTCTGGAGCTGGGGCTCGCCCTTGCTCTGGAAGATGCTCTTGATCGCGGTCACCGGTTGCGACGAGCAACCCGCCAGCGCCGCGACGCCGAGGAACGCGGCCAACCAGAAGCGAATGATGCGCATGTCGTCCTTCAATCGAATTTGTGCTTGATGCGTAGCCGCTCGCCGGGCTTCACGTTGACGTTGACAACATGCGTCGGCGCCGCGGAATTCCGCACCTCGATGCGATGGCGGCCTGCAGGCAATTCCAGTTCCTGCAACGGCGGGCTCACCCCGCGCGGGCGGCCGTCGACGAAGATCTGGCCCCACGGCGCGATCGCGAGCGACAGCAGCGCCGGCTCGGCCGGGGCCGGAACGTTCGCGGTCTGCTCCTCGGCGGTCGCGGTCTCCGCCGCCGGTCTGGACGGCGCGCGTGCGACCGGCGGAGGCGCGATGCGAGGCTCGGCCGATTTCGCTTCGGGCGGGGGTGCGATGGGCTTGAGCGGCGCGGTGCCGGTCGCGACCGCGAGCTTGTCGTCGGGACGTCCGGCGGGTTCGACCGCAGGCTTCGGCGGCGGCGCGGGCTCGGTCAGGCGCACTTGCGAAGGCGGCGGCGGCTCGCGAAACGCGCGCGCGCCGATCGCGGTCGCGAGGATCACGCCGACGGCGACCGCGGTCGCGATGCGCGGCCGCGCCACGATGCGGTGCACGAACGCGGCGAGCGTGTGGACGACGCGCGCCCACGTGTCGCGCCCGCGGCTGCGGCCTGCGCGCCAGTCGGTGGCGGCCTCGTCGCCGCGGCGGTGCGGCTCCGGTATGGCGCCCACCGCGTAGACCTCGTGCTCGCGGATGTGCTTGTCGGTGCGCGAGCCCTCGTAGGTGAAGAGCCGCGAGGACTCGTCCGAAAGCCTCGATACGACTTCGTAATACGAGCGCGAAACGAGCACCTGGCCCGGCATCGCGAAAGTCATGACGCGCTGGGCCACGTTGATGCCGTCGCCGATGATGTTGGGCTGGCCGTTGATGTCGCGCACGAGGCGCACCGGGCCGAGGTTGATGCCCATGCGCGTGGAAAGCTCCGTGCCGTCGCGGCCGACGCCGCTCGCGATGTCGTCGCGCAGGTCGGTCGCCACGAACAGCGCGTCTTCGGGATCGCCGATGAAGCTGATCGCCGCGCCGTCGCCGGTGTCGAGGATGATGCGGTCGTTGACCGCCACGCCGCGGAGGGCTTCGGAGAGCAGGGCGTTGAACCGGTCCTTGAGCGCGATCTGCTCGACGACGGGCTTGCGCGAGTACTCGACGATGTCGATGAAGAGTACGCTGCAGATCAGCGTGCGGTTCTGGAGATCCGCCATCCACTGATCATACTTGATCGCTGCAGTTGGTTTGAAAGGAAAGGAGGTTCAAGGAGGGAAACCTTGGTTTCCCTCCTTGGCGTTTACTGCCCGAAGGGAGCCGAAGGCTCCCGATCGGCGCGGGCGCGCCGTCGGGAATGACGATCAGGTTGTTTCGCTTTCTTCCGAGACTTCCACCCCCATCTCGGCCATCAGCGCTTCCTTGCGCGCCTTCATCGCATCAAAGAGCGCCTTGAGGTCGAGAGACTTGAGCTTCTTGACCTTGGGGAACATCTCTTTCTCTTCTTCCTTGACGTGGTGCTTCACGTACTCCGAGAGCACCGTGAAGTGCGCGTGGCGCTTCCCGTCGGTGGGATCCATGCCTTCGAGCTTCTCGATGAGCTCGCGCACGGTGTCGTGCTCGACTTCGGCTTCGTCGAGCAGGTCCGCGATCTCTTCCTGCTCCGCAGCCTCGCGCACCGCCGGATAGAAGATCTCGGTTTCGATCTTGTCGTGCAACTTGAGCTCGGTGCAGGCGGTCTCGATCACCTGCTCGGCCGCTTCGGCGTTGTCCTCGAGCTCTTCGAATTCCTTGAACAGCCCTTCGACCTCCCGATGGTCTTTCTTCAGGAGCTCGATCGCATCGTCCTTCTTCTGTGTCGCCATGTGTCACTCCTCAGTAAGTAGTCGATCAACCTACCGGAGGGTGCAACCCGCGTACCCCGTCGCGTCCACAATGCGCAGCAGCCGCGCACCTCGCGGGATGCACGGCGGCGACGCAGTAAACCGCAACGACGGCGCGAAACCTCAGGCGGCTGCGCGGTACTCTTCGTCTGCGACGGGCGTTTCGGCCTTCTCGACCTGCCCGGCCTGGCGCGAGCCCAGAAGCGTCTCGACGATCGCGGCCGCACGGCGCATGTGGAGCTCGGCCTGCGCGCGTTCGAAACCGCTCAAGTTGACCTTAGACAGGCCGTTCAGCATTCCGCTGTAAAAGCTGCTTTTCATGATTTTCCTCGGCTTGTAGTGCGATGAGTCACAGTTCCGTTTGTGCACCGTGTCGCACGCAGGCGCATGCTCTTTACAACGGCAGCTTTAGATTTTTGTGCACCGCGCCAGACCGAGTATTTTTGAGGGTTCAATCAAGAAAAACTAACTCGTGATTTAAGTCGCAGAAAAATTGCGCGGGACAAAACAAAACCCGGGCGCGAGTGACCTCGCTGCCCGGGTTCTTGTCCGGTTGAAGTTGCGTTAGCGCTTCTGGCCCTGCTGATTGCCTTGCTGGCCCTGCTGATTGCCTTGCTGGCCCTGGCCCGACTGGTTGCCTTGCTGGCCCTGGCCGGGCTGACTGCGGTTTTGCTGCTGCTGGCCTTGCTGACCCTGCTGATTCTGCTGGTTCTGCTGGCCCTGGCCGGACTGGTTACCGCCTTGCTGCTTGTCCTGCTGTCCGGTCTGCTGCTGCTGACGATCGCTTTGCTGACCTTGCTGGCTTTGTTGACCTTGATGGCTCTGGCGATCTTGCTGGTTCATACACTGTCCTCCAAGAGTTACCGACCCCTCGCGGGTCGCAGGGAGAATAACGGCAAGAAATGTACCTCACGGGTTCGCCTTGGTACCGGAGATCTCGACGGCTTTCGCCCACTTCTTCGCTTCGCCCTGCAGGTAGGTTGCGAACTCGGCGGAGGTGCTGCCGATCGCGTCGAGGCCTTCATGGCCGAGCTTCTGGCGCGTGTCGGCGGACTTCAGCGCTTTGACCAGCGTCGCATTGATCTTCGCGACGATGTCCCTGGGCGTCGCCTTGGGCGCGAGCATGCCGAACCATGCGGTGACTTCGAAACCGGGCAGACCGCTCTCGGCGAGGGTCGGTATCTCGGGCGCGGCGCCGGGGCGCTTGGCGCCGGTCGCGCCGAGCGCCTGCACCTTGCCCGAGCGGATCACCGGCATCGCCGCGACGATGTTCGCGAACATCACCTGCACCTGGCCGCCCATCACCTCGGTGAGCGCGGGTCCCGAGCCTTTGTACGGCACGTGCGTGAGGTTCACGCCCGCGGCGGCCTTGAAGAGCTCGCCGGTGAGATGGGTGACGTTGCCCTGTCCCGCCGACGCGTAATGCAGCGCACCGGGCTTGGCTTTCGCGAGCTGTATCAACTGCTGCACGTTCTTCGCAGGCACCGACTGGTTGGCGATCAGGATGAACTGTCCCGAGCCGATGAGCGAGATCGGCGCGAACTCGCCCTGCAGATCGCGCGAGAGCTGCTTGTAGAGGATCGCGTTGATCACCTGGCTCGGCGTGCAGGTGAGGAGCGTATAGCCGTTGGGCGCCGAGTGCGCGGCGATGTCGGCGCCGATGTTGCCGCCCGCGCCCGCGCGGTTGTCGACGACGACCTGCTGACCGAGATCGGCGGAGAGCGGCTGCGCGACGATCCGCGACACGATGTCGACGCCGCTGCCCGGCGACGACGGCGCGATGAGGCGGATCGGCTTGGTGGGATATTGCTCGGCGGCGTGAGCGGTGGCGAGCGCGGCGAGCAGTAGAGGCAGTGCAGCGAATCGCGGTTTCATGGTCTGTCCATCGAGGGAAATCACGAAAGCGCGATGATACCTTGCGCCCTCAAAAGCGTATTGACCGCAAAGGACGCAAAGGACGCAAAGGAAAGCAAAAACTAATCGGCAGAAAGCCCGTTTACTACGCGTCTGATGCCGTCGCGCAAGTGCGGCATGTTGAAGTTCAATAAAAGACCAAGCGGCCGCTTCGCCAGCTTCAGGTACGTCAGCACCTGTGCCACGTGTATCGGTGCAATGCGCTCGACGGCCTTGATCTCGACAATCAGTTGCGCGTCGACCAGTAGATCAATGCGATATCCGACGTCGAGCGTGTGGTTGCGATATCGAACGGGGACTGTCACCTGACGCTGCACAAATATTTTTCGCGATGCGAGCTCGTAGGCGAGGCAAGACTCGTAGGCGCTCTCGAGGAGACCCGGTCCCAGCTCACTGTGCACGGCCATGGCTGCGTCAATAACCGCCCGCGCGATAAGATTAGGCTCCATGCCGCCCCTTCCGGATAACTGCTCAACGCACGAATCGCTTTTACGTTGAAGGTTTTCCTTGGCGTCCTTTGCGTCCTTTGCGGTTAATCTTTTTGATCTAAGGAGAAGGTTTGAACAAGAGAATGCCCCTACGAAGCACGGCGATCGGCGCCGCGCTGCTGACTGCATGCGCTTCGGTGCCGGCGGCACAACGTGACGGCAGCGCGGCCGCTTATCCGTCGCGGCCGGTGCGCGTGATCGTCCCCTATTCGCCCGGCGGATCGTCCGATGCGGTGGCGCGCGTGCTGTCGGCGAAGCTCTCCGAATCGCTGGGCCAGCAGTTCGTGATCGATAATCGCCCCGGCGCCGCGGGCTCGCTCGGGCGCGAGATCGTCGCGAAAGCCGCGCCCGACGGCTACACGCTGCTCGTCGGCGATTCGCCGCATACGATCAACGTGCACGTGTTGAAGCACGTGCCGTACGATCCCATACGCGACTTCACGCCGATCTCGCTCATCGCGACGGCGCCTCAGCTATTGATCGTGCACCCGGGATTCGCGGCAAAGACGGTGAAAGAGTTCGTCGCCGCGGCGCACGCGCAGCCCGGCAAGCTCAATTACGGCTCGGGCGGCACCGGGTCGATCACGCATCTCACCGGCGAGCTCTTCAAGCTCGCGACGCGCAGCGACATCGTCCACGTGCCTTACAAGAGCATCTCGATCGCCATGATCGACGTGATCGGCGGGCAGATTCCCGCGGCGTTTCCGACGATCCCCGGCGCGGTGCCTCACGTGAAAGCGGGGCGCCTGCGCGCGCTGGCGATCACCGCGCAAAAGCGCTCGACGATGCTGCCCGACGTTCCGACGTTCGAGGAAGCGGGCGTGAACGGGATGGTGGTGACGAACTGGTTCGGCGCTTTCGCGCCCGCGCGCCTGCCGCAGCCGCTGCTCGCGAAGCTCAACAAGGCGATCGTCGATGCGATCCAGTCGCCCGACGGCCGCGCCAGATACGGCGCGCTGTCACTCGACATCGCCGCGACGACACCCCAGGCGTTCGACGCTCACCTCAAAGCCGAGCTCGCCAAATGGGGCAAGGTGGTCGAGGCAGCAGGCATCAAGCCTGAATAAAAGCGTATTGACCGCCAAGGACGCCAGGGAAAAGCGCAAGAACAAATAACGCTTTTGATGTTCCTTTGCGTCCTTTGCGTCCTTTGCGGTTCAACAAGCCTTTGGAGGCCCGGTCACCCTAGCTTCGACAGCGCGATGCGGCCCTTCTCGGTGATCTTGAGCGTCGGCGGCTTCGCGCCCTGCTCGATCAGGCCGGCGGCGATCAGCTTGTCCGCGATGGCTGGCGGGATGTGATCCGCGCCGGCCTTGGTGGCCGCCTTGCGCAGCCACAGGATGTCTTCGAACTCGATTCTTGCTTTTTCTTTCGCCACTTCGGTGCGTAAGACCCCTGAGGGTATGTACAAACCACATTATGCCCTACGCATCGCCGCTTGAGGTGCGCGGGCCGTGGCGGCGACCCGACGGCCCATGATCCATGCGGGTATGAGACCGAACGTGAAGATGACCGCGGTGATCAGGAAAGCGTCGCGGAATCCGTACGTATACGCCTGCGCGTAAAGCACGCGCCCGAGGAAATGCATCGCGCCCGCGCCCTGGATGTCCGGAGAGACACCCGCCTGCGCGAGCAGCGCCTGCATCTGCCGCAAGAGCTCCGCCGTGCCCGAGTTCGCCGCGGTCTGCATGGCGGTGAGCGTGTCGCTGTGGAAGAACGTGCGCCGGTCGAGCATCACCGACAGCAGGTTCACGCCGAACGCGCCGCCGAGCTGGCGCGCGAAGTTGATCATGCCGGCGCCCTGCCCCAGGAGCTCCGGCCGCAACGAGCGCAGCGCGGTGACGTTGAGCGAAGGCTTGATGAGCGCGAGCCCGAGGCGCGACAGCACGACGCAGCCCGCGAGCAGCCAGAAGCCGCTGTTCACGTCGATGGTCGCGAGGAAATACGACGACAGCGCGAAGCACACCAGCCCCGACATGATCAGCCCGCGCGTGGGCACGCGATCGCTCAGGAACCCGGCGAACGGCATGAAGAGCCCGAGCACGACGCCGCCGGGCATCAGCAGCAGCCCCGCGTCGAGCGGCGTGTAGCCCTGCACCGTCTGAACGAAGAGCGGCACGAGGAAGACCGAGCCGAACAGTCCCACGCCGAACATCCACGCCACCGTGGCCGCGCACGTGAACTGGCCGTTGCCGAGCACGCGCAGGTCGACGAGCGGCTGCGTCTCGCGCAGCTCCCACCACAGGAGGGCGAGCACCGACAGGCCGGAGACGACGAACATGCCGACGATGAAGCCGGAGCTCCAGCCTTCGCGCTGCCCGTTCGAAAGGCCCGTCAGCAGGCACGCGAGCGCGGTGCAGAGCAGCGCGAAGCCGATCCAGTCGAAGCGCGGCCGTGCCGACGGGTCCTCGCGCTGAGGCATGAAGATCGTGCCGAGCAGCACGCCCAGCGACGCGACGGGCACCGCGACGTAGAAGATCGCGCGCCAGTTGAAGTGCTCGATCATGACGCCGCCGAGCGTCGGTCCCAGCGCCGGGCCGAGGATGACGCTCATCCCGAAGAAACCCATCGCCAGTCCGCGCTGGTTCGGCGGAAACACGCGGAACAGGGTGTACATCGAGAGCGGCTGGAGGATGCCGGCGATGAGCCCCTGCACGACGCGGCACGCGATCAGCACGTGCTCGTTCGGCGCCATGCCGGCGACGAGCAGCGCGCCGATGAAGACGAGCAGCGCGCCGATGAACGTGCGGCGCTGGCCGTGGCGGTTGATCAGATAGGCGTTGAGCAGCATGCCCACGGTCATCGCCGCGAGCGCGCCGGTCGCCAGCCACTGCGCGCGGTCCTGGCCGATGCCGAACGCGCCCATGATGTCGGGGATGGCGACGTTGACCGTGGTCGTGGTCAGCACGGCGGAGATCGTGCCGAGCATGACCGTGACGGTCGCGAACCAGCGATAGCGCGAGCCGAACCGCGCTGCCAGGACTTCAGTGGTTTCCGACTGCAATGTCGACCTCGGCCATCATTCCGGGTCTCAATGCGAGGTCCTTGTCGGCGAGGAGGATGCGCACCGGCAGGCGCTGGGTGATCTTGGTGAAGTTGCCGCTGGGATTGGGATCGGGCAGCAGCGCGAACTTGCTGGTCGCAGCCTGGCCGATGCGGTAGATCTCGCCGCGGAAGACGCGGCCCGGATACGCGTCGATGCGCACGTCGACCGGCATGCCGGGCTTCAATTGCCCGATCGCGGTCTCCTTGACGTTCGCCTGGACCCAGATCTGCTTCGGGTCGTGGAACATCGCGATGCGCTGGCCCGCCGCGACGTGCTCGCCCTTGCGCACGAAGGTCATGACGATGCGGCCGTCCGCGGGCGCCCGGATCGTGCGGTCGGTGAGATCGACGTCCTGCCGCGCGATCTCCGCCCGGATTTCGGCGGCCTGCTGCTCGAGAACCGAGATCTGCTGCTGCATGACCGCGACCTGCTTGCGGCTGCCGCCTGCCGCGGCGAGGTTGCCGCGCGCGGCCGCCACCTCCGCCACCGCCTTGCGATGCGCCTCCTGCGCCTGCGCGTACGCGAGGCGCACGCGGTCCATGTCCTGCCGCGAGATGTATTCCTTCGCAGCCAATCCCGCGGCGCGGTCCTGGTCCAGCTTCGCCTGCTTGAGGTTCGCTTCCATCGAAGCGACCTCGGCCTGGGCGGCCTTGAGGCGGTTCGCTTCGCTCTCGTACTTGCCGGTCGTCTCCTGTGCGACCTGGCCGCTCTGGGCGCGCGTGACGCCCATCTGGCGCTCGATCGCGTTCAGGCGTGCGACGAGCACTTCGCGGTGCAGGCGCGCGTCACGGTCGTCGATGTGCGCGAGCGGCTGGCCGGACTTGACATAGTCGCCTTCGATCACCGGAAGATCGGTGAGCCAGCCGGAGACCCGGCTCGAGATCGTCACCACCTCGCCGTCGACGCGCGCGTCGTCGACGACGACGTGCGTCCAACGATGCTTGACCCAGCTTCCGCCCCACGCCAGCAGCACCACGGCGAGAACGACGATGAATGCGGTCTTCGCCCATACCCGCCACGTGGGCCTGACGGCCGGGGGTGCATCCACGTTGTGAGACGCCTGGCTGGGGGCGCGATCCATGGCGCGTATCTTAGCCAAAGTGAGGCCCCCACGTTACAACGCAGACCACTATATGGTCAAAAGCCGTGAAGGGTTCAGGAGGAGCGAGGAGCACCGTGCGCGGTTTGCGGCTCTCACGCCTTTATTCCGCGACGCCATAACAATGTCGCGCAACGGTATTTCCCTCGCCTGCGACGCCGCCGTAGATTCGGGGCCCTCTTACGGTTACGGCGCTCCCGATATGTCCAAGATCTACGTCATCCACGAAAACGACGCCTGGGTCGAGCCGCTGCGCGCGGCCTTCGCCGAGCTTTCCCTGCCTTTCGAAGAATGGTTCATCGCCGAAGGCACGCTCGATTTCTCGAGCACGCCGCCCGAAGGCGTGTTCTACAACCGCATGAGCGCGTCCTCGCACACGCGCGGCCATCGCTACGCTCCCGAGCTCACGTCGGGCGTGCTGGCGTGGCTCGAATCGCACGGCCGGCGGGTGATCAACGACAGCCGCGCCCTCGCGCTGGAAGTGAACAAGCTCGCGCAATACGGCGCGCTGGCGCGCTTCGGGGTGAAAACGCCGCGCACCGTCGCGGCGGTCGGCCGGCCGCACGTCGTCGAAGCGGCGCGCGGCTTCGAAGGCGCCTTCATCACCAAGCACAACCGCGCCGGCAAAGGCCTCGGCGTGAGGCTGTTCCAGGACCACGCCGCGCTCGAAGCCTACGTCGCGAGCGACCAGTTCGAGGATTCGGTCGACGGCATCACGCTCATCCAGGAATACATCCGCTCGCCCGAGCCCTGCATCACGCGCGTGGAGTTCATCGGCGGGCGCTTCGTCTACGCGGTGCGCGTCGACACCTCCCTCGGTTTCGAGCTCTGCCCGGCGGACGTCTGCCAGGTCGGCGACGCGTTCTGCCCGGTCGGCACCGCGCCGGTTGCGACGGCGCCGCGGTTCAACATCATCCGGGGCTTCAATCACCCCATCGTCCAGAAGTACCGCGAGTTCATCGCCGCGAACGGCATCGGGATCGCGGGCATCGAGTTCATCACCGACGCCAGGGGTGAGCTCTACACCTACGACGTCAACACCAACACCAACTACAACCCCGACGCCGAGCGCGCGGCCGGCCTCTTTGGGATGCGGGAGATCGCCAGGTACCTCGGTGAGGAGCTTGCGAAGCTGAGTCCGCGCCGCGCAGCCGTCGCCGCGTAGGGTTCGTCATTCCCGAACCGCGGCAGCGGGACTGTCGGGAATCCATTCGACGGTTGTGCTTGACATGGAGAACTCCCTACTATAAGGTTCGCCACCCTTTGCGGTTTCGGGTTCAGAGAGTTCGGCAGTTGTGGGGTGTTCGTTCTCAAGGGCTTAGGAATTGGAAGTGGTTTTGGGCTTCAGCCCTTTTTAATTTTTTTAGGAACGACACACATGGCAACTGGCACCGTTAAGTGGTTCAACGACTCCAAAGGCTTCGGGTTCATCACCCCGGACGGCGGCGGCGAGGACCTCTTCGCGCACTTCTCCGCGATCAACATGCCCGGCTTCAAGACGCTGACCGAAGGACAGAAAGTCTCCTTCGAGATCACCGCCGGCAAAGGCGGCAAGAAGCAGGCGAGCAACATCCAGGCAGTCTAAGAAGCCCGACGCCTGAAAAAAACCGGGACACTCGTCCCGGTTTTTTTTCGTCCCGTCACCTGCGACTAGAATAAGCGATTCAGCATTACCGAGGAGAACCTCGCCATGGCGCTCAAGTTGCGCAAACTTTCCCATGCACTCGGCGCCGAAGTCTGCGGCGTCGACGTGTCCAGGCCGATGAGCGAAGGCGAATTCGGCGAGATCTACCGCGCGTTTCTGGAATACGGCATCCTGCTCTTCAGAGACCAGAAGATCACGCGCGAGCAGCACATCGAGTTCAGCCGCCGCTTCGGCGAGCTCGACCGTCACGACGCGCTGCCGCAGGACCGCCACCCCGACTATCCCGAGCTCCTGCTCGTCACGAACGAGCCGAACCCCGACGGCACCCCGTCGAACAGCCGCTACACCGGCCGCCAGTGGCATTCGGACATGTCGTTCACGCCGATGCCTTCGCTGGGCTCGCTGCTGCGCGGCATCACCATCCCCGACGTCGGCGGCGATACCGTGTTCGCGAACATGTACGTCGCGTACGAGTCGCTCTCCGACGGGATGAAGAAGATGCTCGAAGGCCTGCACGGGATCCATCTCTCGGGCACGCGCAAGATCAATCACATGGACACCGGCGTCGCGCGCGCGGAGCAGCAGCGCAAGCTCAACCCGCCGATCGCGCAGCCGGTGGTGCGCGTGCATCCCGAGACCGGCCGCAAGGCGCTCTACCTCGGCGACAAGGTGAAGCGCTTCGACGGCTTCACCGAAGCCGAGAGCAAGCCGCTGATCGAGTACCTCAACGAGCACGCGACGCGCTTCGAGTTCATCTACCGCCACCAGTGGCGCGCCAACGACATCGTCGCCTGGGACAACCGCTGCACCATGCACCTCGCGCTCGGCGACTTCGACGAGACCCAGCGGCGGCACATGGAACGCACCACGGTCCTCGGCACGCCGTCCGGCTACGTCGTCGAGGCCGCGTAAGTCAAAATCAAAATCTAATTAACCGCCAAGGACGCCAAGGACGCGAAGGAACCCCGTATAACGTCATCGCGAGCGCCGAAGGCGCGTGGCGATCTCGTGGCGCACGATGCGAACGTTTCGGGATTGCTTCGTCGCTATCGCTTCCCGCAATGACGACCTTGCTTTCCTTTGCGTCCTTTGCGTCCTTTGCGGTTCAAGCCTTTCACTCACTCATGAAAACCAAACTGATTCTTGCCGCTGCCGCAGCGCTGCTGACGACCACCGCCCATGCCGACTACCCCGACCGTCCCATCCGCATCATCGTGCCGTTCACGCCCGGAGGGTCGACGGACATCCTCGCGCGCATGATGGGCCAGAAGCTCACCGAGGCGTGGGGCCAGCAGGTCGTCGTGGAGAACCGTCCCGGCGCCAACGGCGTCGTCGGCGCCGAGATCACCGCGCGCGCCAACCCCGACGGCCATTCGCTGCTGATGGTCGCGATCGGCCACGCGGTCAACCCTGCGCTCCAGAAGAAGCTGCCCTACGACACCGAGAAGGATTTCCAGCCGATCAGCCTCACCGCGATCCTGCCGCTCATGTTCACGGTCCATCCGGGACTCAAGGCGAACAACATCCAGGAGCTGATCGCGCTCGCGAAGTCGCGCACCGTCACGTACGGCTCCGGCGGCGTCGGCTCGTCGCAGCATCTCGCCGGCGAGCTGTTCAACTCGATGGCCCGCATCAAGATGAACCACATCCCGTACAAGGGCGGCAATCAGGGCCTGCAGGACGTGATCGGCGGCCAGATCGACATGATGCCGCAGACCATCCTCTCGGCCGGGCCGCACATCAAGTCCGGCCGGCTGCGCGCGATCGCGGTGACGACGGCGAAGCGCAACCCCGCGTGGCCCGACATCCCGACCGTCGCCGAATCGGGTTTGAAAGGCTACGAATCGATCGCGTGGTACGGCCTCGTCGGCCCCGCGAAGCTGCCCCCGGCGGTGCTGTCGAAGCTCGCGGCGGAGACCGCGAAAGCCACGCGCTCGCCCGACGTGCAGGCGGCGCTGACCAAGCAGGGCGCGGAGCCGGTCGGCAGCTCGCCGCGCGAGTTCGCGCAGTTCATCCGCAGCGAGATGACGAAGTACAGCAAGGTGATTCGCGAGGCCGGGGTGAAGCCCGAATGACGTGATGACGTGATGGGGTGATGGGGTGATGAAGCGCTCGCTGATCTGTGCCGTAGCCCTCGCCGTTTCGGCCGCCGCTCACGCGGCGGAGCCGGCGTTTCCCGATCGCGCGGTGCGGCTCATCGTGCCTTTCCCGCCGGGCGGCGTGAACGACATCGTCTCGCGGCTCGTCGCCAACCGTCTCAACGCGCAGTGGGGCAAGCCGGTCATCGTCGACAACCGCGGCGGCGCCAACGGCACGATCGCGGGCGAGATCGCAGCGAAAGCGAACCCCGACGGTTACACGCTCTTCATCGTCTCGTCGAGCATCGCGAGCAACGTCGCGCTGTATTCCAAGCTCCCCTTCGACCTGACGCGCGATTTCGCGCCGGTCAGCGCGCTCGTCACCGGCGCTTACGCGCTGGTGGTCAATCCGTCGGTGCCGGCGCCGACGGTGCAGGAGCTGATCAAGCTCGCGAAAGCGCAGCCGCGCAAGCTCAACTTCTCGTCCTTCGGCCAGGGCAGCTCCGCGCATCTCGTCGCGGAGCTGTTCCAGCGCATGGCGGGCGTCGAGATGGTCCACGTGCCGTACAAAGGCGGCGCCCCGGCGATGGCGGCGGTCGTCGCCGGCGAAGTGCAGATGACGTTCTCGAACCTCTCGGTCGCGCTGCCGCAGGTGAAGGCGGGCAAGCTCAAGGCGCTCGCGGTGTCGAGCGCGAAACGCCAGCCGGCGCTGCCCGGCGTGCCTGCGCTCGACGAATCGGGATTGAAAGGCTTCGACGCGACCGCGTGGGTCGGTCTACTCGCACCCGCGCAAGTCCGCCGACCGCTGATCGCCCAGGTGAACCGCGACGTGCGCACGGTGCTCGGCGACGCCGAGGTGCTCAGGAGCATCGAATCCCACGGCCTCGAGCCGTGGCCCGGCACGCCCGAAGAGCTCGCGCGGCACATGCGCGTCGAGATCGAGCGGTGGGGTAAGGTGATCCGCGATGCCGGGGTGAAGCTGGAGAGCTAGTGTACTGCCCCGTTAATTTTTGGTACTTTGCGGTATCTCATCTTGGAGAGATCGCAATGCCCCAACGCATGCCCCCGGTCATGTTGAGTGCCGACGAACGTGAACAACTGGAATCGTTGTCGCGGTCGCGCTCGAT
>DATAJS010000026.1 GCA_036262035.1 Burkholderiales bacterium
ACTCGAAGTAGGTGGCCTAAACGACGCAATATAAAGCGTCGTTGACCCTGTATAAATTGTAACCACGGCAAAATAGTCGCACAGGTTCAGCGCCTTGGCTGCAAAATAGTAAGGTCTGACAAAAAAAGCAAACGCGTCAGGCGCGCTGAAGTGCGCACGTCCGCTTCGGGGTCGTTTGCGGAACATCACCCGCACCCTTCCCGAGTGCTCACCGCCGTATCCCCCACACCCTTCCCGCCCAATCAAGACGAGCGCCCTGCGACGCACGGCAAGGACGGGGTTTCGCGAGGACTGTCGAGCTTCTCCGGTGGCGCCACGCGCGATGCTCTACCCGCGTTGACGGGCGGTCGATCGCGTCGAGCGGGTGCGCGAGTTCGCAGCGCCGTCCTTGTCGGGCGTCGCAGGGTTCCGATGCCGCAGCGGCAGCGCAGGCAGCGGCGCGAGGAGGGCGGGAAGGGTGTGGGGGATGCGGCGCACGGTGTGGTGATCATGCGGATTGTTGGAGCGGTGCGTTACGTCGTTGGGCGGCGGAGTAGGCCGTCCTTCGACTTCGCCGACGCTACGTGACGGCGGTGCGCTGGCGCGCACCCTACGAGGTCAAAGGCCAGGCGCATATCAATTGCGTATGACCCGCGCACGATTATGTATTTGACGCATGCGCGAGCGCTTGCGTAGATTCGTCGCGAGCTTTTTTTCCGGAACAGCCCATCATGCGCAGCATCGTCCCCGTTCTCGTCTTCGCGGCCGCGTCCGCAGTCAGCTTCGACGCCGCATCGCAGGCCTATCCCGCCCGACCCGTTCGCTTCATCGTGCCGTATGCCCCGGGTGGCTCGGTCGACACCGTCGCGCGCACGCTCGGCGACAAGCTCGGCGAGTACTGGGGCCAGACCGTGGTGGTCGACAACCGTCCCGGAGGCGCCGCGAACATCGGCACCGACCTCGCGGCCCGCTCGCCCGCAGACGGCTACACGCTGCTCCTCGGCACGACCGCCAACGGCGTGAACCTGCACATCCTCGACAAGATGCCGCACAACTTCATCCGCGACTTTGCACCCATCTCGCTGCTCGACACGTTCTACAACGTGCTCGTGGTGAACCCGGCATTCCAGGCGAAGTCGGTGAAGGAGCTGATCGCGCTGGCGAAGCAGAAGCCGGGTGAGCTCACCTACGGGTCGTCGGGCGTGGGCAGCTCGAATCACTTTTCGGGCGTGCTGTTCGAGGTGCTCGCGGGCATCCAGATGCAGCACGTTCCCTACAAGGCCGCGCCGGTCGCGCTGACCGACCTGCTCGCCGGGCGCATCGACACGTACTTCCCGGGTCTGGTGAGCTCGCTGCCGCACATCGAGTCGGGCAAGCTGCGCGCGCTCGGCGTCACCGGCCGCAAGCGCTCGGTGTCGGCGCCCAACGTGCCGACGATCGCGGAAGCGGGGCTGAAGGGCTACGAGCTCGAGCCGTGGCACGGCCTGCTCGCGCCCACCGGCACGCCGCGCCCCGTCATCGACAAGGTTCACGCCGACGTCGTGAAGGCGCTCAAGGTGCCGGCGGTGCGGCAGAAGCTGATGGGTGCGGGCATCGACAACATCATCGGCAGCACGCCCGCGGAGCTCGCGACGTTCATCCGCGCCGAGACCGAGAAATACGGCAAGCTCGTCAAGGCGGCGGGAATGAAGAAGGAATGAACGTCAATCGCCTCGAGCGCGACGTGAGCCACGCCAACCTCGGCGCGCTCGTCGACGATGCCGCCGCGCGCTATGGCGAAGCGCCGCTGTGGGAGTCGATCGACGACGGCTCGACGCTCTCGTTCGCGGCGTTCGCCGAGCAGACCGTGCGCTGTGCGCACGGCTTGCGCGCGCTCGGCGTCGAGCCTGGCTCTCACGTCGCGGTGATGCTGCCCAACGTGTCCGCCTACGTGATCACGTGGATCGCGCTGGCGCGGCTCGGCGCGGTGATGGTCCCGGTCAACACGCGCAGCACCAGCCGCGAGCTCGAGTACGTGCTGCGCGACAGCGACTCGAGATTCCTCGTGATCGACGCCGCGTATCGCGAAGCCCTGGACGGCATCGAGAATCGCGACAGTGTCATCGCGCCGACGCGCGTGGTCGTCCACCGCGAGGGCGGGCCGTGGAGCGCGATGGTGGCGGCGGCTTCGTCGGATGCGGGCGGACTGCCGGCGCCGACGCCCGAGACGCTGATGAGCATCCAGTACACCTCGGGCAGCACCGGTTTCCCCAAAGGCTGCATGCTCACTCAGGACTACTGGATCGTGCTGGGTTACGTGCGTGCGCACCAGGGACCGCGGCCGTCGCGCCTCCTCATCGACAAGCCGCTCACGTACATGGGCGGCAAATGGCGCTTCCTGATGTGCCTCTATCTCGGCTGCACCGCGTGCGTCGCGCAGCGCTTCAGCCTGTCCGGGCTGCAGCAGCGGCTGGTCGATCATCGCATCGACTTCTTCGCGGCGACCGACGCGGTGGCGAAGCTGCCGGAGCATCCCGGGGTGGCCGATCTCGACATCGCGTGGATCTCCATCGCGGGGCTCAGCAAGGCGCTGCACGCGCCGCTGGAGAAGAAGTTCGGCGCGCCGGTGCGCGAGCTCTACGGCCTCACCGAGACCGGCTCGACGCTGTACATGCCGACCGATGCGACGCACATGGTCGGCTCGGGATCGTGCGGGCTGCCCGCGCCGTATCGTCAGTGCCGCATCGTCGATCCCGAAAGCGGGTCGGACGTGGCCGTCGGCGAGACCGGCGAGCTGTGGGTGAGCGGCCGCGGCATCCTGAAGGGCTACTACAACAAACCCGACGCGACGCGCGAAGCGTTCAGCGGCGAGTGGTTCAGGACCGGCGACCTCTTCAGGCAGGACGCCGAGGGCTACTACTACATCCAGGGCCGCATCAAGGATTCGATCCGCCGCAGCGGCGAGAACATCTCGGCGCGTGAAGTGGAATCGGTCGCGGCCGGCATTCCCGGCGTGCTCGAAGCCGCCGCGGTCGCGGCGCCGGACGAGCTGCGCGGGCAGGAAGTGAAGCTTTGCCTCGTGCTCCAGCCCGGCGCGGAGGTGACGCCGGAGCAGGTGATCGCGCACTGCAGCGAGCGTCTCGCGGCGTTCAAGGTGCCGCGCTACGTCGAGTACTACGACGAGTTTCCGCGCACGAGCTCCAACAAGATCGCGAAGCAGGCGCTGTCCGCCGCGGCGCGGCCGGGCAGGGTCTACGACCGCACCACGGCGAAGTGGCTCTGACGATGCTCTCCAGAGACGTCGGCATCATCGGTTACGGCAGCGCGGCGTACCACAAGAAGCCGCAGCGCACGATGTTCGGCTATATCGGCGAGGCGGCGCGCAATGCCGTCGCCAACGCGGGCCTCGCGAAGGACGAGATCGACGGTCTCTCGGTCGACGCGAGCATGGGCTCGGATACCTCGGTCAGCGCCGCGGAGTATCTCGGCCTGAGCGTGTCGTGGGCCGCACGGTCGACCGCAGCGGGCGCGGGCACGCTGATGGCGGTCGCGAACGCGGTCCGTGCCGTCGATGCGGGCCTCGCGCGCTGCGTGCTGTGCATCGGCGCCGGTGCGCAGGACATCTCGATCTTCAAGAAGCGCATCTCGAGCTTCACCGCCGCGGTCTCGGATTACCTCGCGCCGCACGGCTACGGCGGGCCGCCGGGCATGCACGCCATCATCCAGCGCAAGCACATGGAGCGGTACGGCACCACGCGCGAGCAGCTCGGCCGCATCGCGGTCGACCAGCGGGCGAACGCACGGCTCAACGAAGCCGCGCTGCTGCGCGGGCCGATGACGCTCGACGACTATCTCAACGCGAAGCTCGTCGCCGACCCGCTGCGGCTCTACGACTGCGTGATGCCGTGCTCGGGCGCGGAAGCGGTGGTGATCGGGCCGCTCGAGCGCGCGCCGGCGGGCAAAGGCGTGCGCGTCGCGGCGGCTCGCGAGAGACACAACCACCCGGTCGGCGAGATCGCGCCGGTGCGCGGCGGCTGGGAGCTCTTCCGCGACGTGCTGTTCGACGAAGCGGGTTACTCGCAGAAGGACATGCACTTCATGCAGTGCTACGACGACTTCCCGATCATGGCGGCGATCCAGATCGAGGATCTCGGCTTCTGCGCCAAAGGCGAAGTCGGGCGCTTCCTCGACGAGAACCGGCTCACGCACGACGGCAGCTTCCCGCTGAATACCGGCGGCGGTCAGCTCTCGTGCGGGCAGGCGGGCGGCGGGGCGGGACTGCTCAGCGTGGTCGAAGCCACCCGGCAGTTGCGCGGCGAAGGCGGGGCGCGGCAGGTGCCGGATGCTGCGCGCGGCGTGGTGTCGGGTTTCGGCATGATCTCCTACGGCCACGGGCTCGCCGCGTCGGCGCTCGTGCTGGAAAAGGCCTGAGACATGCCGGCCGCTTATCCCGAACCCACTCTCACCGAAGTCAATCGTCCGCTGATCGAAGCGTGGCGGCGCGGCGGGCTCGTGCTCCAGCACTGCGGCGATTGCGGGCTGATCGTGTTCTTTCCGCGCGCGCTATGTCCCCGCTGCTGGTCGGAGCGCCTCGAATGGAAGCCGAGCACGGGCCGCGGGACGATCGTCTCGTACTCGCGCGTCTACAGCCACGTCACCGAGCCTTTCGCGAGCGAGTCGCCGATCGTGCTCGCCGAGATCGCACTGGAAGACGGCGGCGCGCTGCTCGCGCGCGTGATCACGTCGCAGCCCGAGGCGATCGAGAGCGGGCAGCGCGTCGAGCTCGTGCCGATGCCCGACGCCGCGCGCTATACGCTGCCGACGTTCCGCGAAGCGAAGTAGCGTCGTCCTGGCGTATGCCAGGACCCATTTTTGGTTCCAACGTCAAAATGGATTCCCGCCTTCGCGGGAATGACGTTTTTGATCGTCATTCCCGAACGCGCGATAGCGCGGGCTGTCGGGAATCCATTTTCGTAGCTAAACGAAAAACTTCGTGAAGTGCCCGAGGATCTCGTCGGGCATCTCTTCCTGCATGTAGTGACCGGCGGGGAGCGGTTCCCACGCGACGATGTTCGTCGCGTATTGCTTCCAGATCTCGAGGAACTCTTTCGCGCGCTCGGGCGGATGGCCGCGCGCGCCCCACAGCAGCAGCAGCGGCATCTCGAGCTTCCGGTCCTTGTCGGCGGTGTCCATGACGAAGTCGCACGTCGCGGTCGCGCGGTAATCGCGGCACGAGCCGGTGATCGTCTTGAGCGTATAGCAGCGCACGTATTCGGCGATCGCCGTTTCGGTGAGGAAGCCCAGTCCCGTGCCGCCGCGGATCACCATGCGGCTCTTGAGAAAGTACTCCGCCGGCACCGCGCTGATGAGGCGCTCGGGGAAAGGCTCGGGCTGCGCCATGAAACCCCAATGCCACGTGCCGATCGCCCACGCTTTCGTGGTGTGCGTCCACACGTAGTGATTGGGCAGGATGTCCATGAGGCACACCTTGAGGATGCGCTCGGGATGGTCCATGCACAGGCGGTGCGTGGTGCGCCCGCCGCGGTCGTGCCCGGCGACGTAGAACTTCTCGTACCCGAGCTGATCCATGATCTCCAGCAGGTCCTGCGCCATCGAGCGGAAGCTGAAGTTCACGTTGTCGGGCCCCGACTCGGGCAGCGAGCTGTCGCCGTAGCCGCGCAGGTCCGGCAGGATCACGTGATATTTCTCCGCGAGCCGCGCCGCGATCTTGTACCAGCAGGTGTGGTTCTGCGGATTGCCGTGCACCAGCAGCAGCGGCGGCCCCGAGCCGCCGTGGCGCAACCGGATGACCGCGCCACTGGTGCGCACGTCGAGGTGCTCGAAGCCGGCGAAATGCGCGGCGACCTCTGCGCTGCCCCAGCGCGTGGGATCGCGGCGATAGTCGTCGGCGCTCGCGCGCGCCATGACGCTCAAGCCTTTGTTGTCTGCGATGCTCATGATCGTCCGTCCAGTCGGTACTGTTTCATCATAGTGTGGCATGCTTCGAAGCGTCTCCACGACGCGAAGAGCGACATGGCACAGCTACCCGTATTCGAGCCCGGCGGTTATCGCTACATCTCCGCGGTATTCCAGTATTCCGGCGGCGTCGCCGCGCAGCCGGGTTACGAGATCGAGCGCGCGCGCTTCATCACGCCGCTGCCGCTCGCGGAGGCCTACGCTGCCGTCGAAGCACATCTGAAAGCGCTCGGCCGGCCCACGACGGCGTTCTGCGCGTGCGAGCTGCGCTCGCCGGAGCCGTTCACCGACCAGGGCTTCTACGATTTCAACAAGGTCTACGTGCAGACCCTCGCGAAGTGGGGCATTTACAAGGACGGCGACGCGCCGGTGAATCCGGTCGCACGCACCAACGTCTGCCCGATGTATTGCAAGCCTGCGCAGGCGATGATGCACGCGTTCTCGTATACGGTGCCCGCGCAGCGCGGCGCCGCGCGAGGGAGCTTCATCGTGTCCGGCGGCGGCGAATCGCGCGGCGGCACGGGGCCGTTCAGCGAGCGCATCGTGCGGCTGGACGACGCGTCGCCCGAAGGCCTGCGCGAGAAAGTGGTGTTCGTGACCGACGAGATGGAGCGGCGTCTCACCGCGCTCGGTTTCTCGTGGAAGGACGCGGTCAGCACGCAGGCGTATACCGTCCACAACATCGGCCACCTCGTCGGCGAGGTGCTCGCGTCGCGCGGCGCGTGCGAGGGCGGCCTCGGATGGCATTACGCGCGGCCGCCGGTGATCGGCCTCGACTACGAGATGGACGTCAGAGGTCCGGCGAGGGAGATCGTCCTCTAGGGCAGCGGCCGGCGCCGCGTCCACGGCGTCGCGCCTTCGTACGCGGCGGCGACGCGGTAGAGCAGCGGCTCGCGCCACTGCGGCGCCGCGAGCTGAAGGCCGACCGGCACGCCGGTCGCGCCGAATCCCATGGGCACCGAGATCGCCGGCGCGCCGGTCATGTTGTGCACGCGGATCGTTCCTGGGCGCGTGTCGACCGGATCGTCGTACAGGCTGTCCATCGTCTCCGCGTCGACCTCCTTGGTGGGGCTCGCGATGATCGCCACCCCCGAAGCGTGAATCTTCGCCACGCTCGCGCGCAGGCGTGAGCGCGCCGCACGCGCGGCCTCGATATCCTCGGCCGTGAACGCCGCGGCGTTCAGCACGCGCTCGCGAAATGCTTTGCCGTAACGCTCGGGATGGCGCTCGAGCCCGTCGCGGTGATACTCGTAGGCCTGCCGCATCACGAGCCGCGCGCCGACGCGTATCGTGTCGGCGAGATCCGGAATGTCGATCGAAGTGACCTCGGCACCGAGCGCGGAGAGCACGCGCACCGCTTCTTCGAACGCGGCGGCGACGCTCGCATCCATCGGCAGCGCTTCGAGGAAGCGATACGGCACGCCGATGCTCAACCCGTGCAGGTCGCGTCCGATCTCGCCGCAGAAATCGGGCACCGGCTCGTCGACCGAGAACGGGTCGCGCGGATCGAAGCCCGCGATCGCCTGGAGCATGAGCGCGTTGTCGCGCACCGTGCGCGTCATCGGACCGGCGTGGTCGACGTCGGCGGCGAGCGGGATCACGCCGAAGCAGCTCACGCGGCCGAAAGTCGGCTTCATGCCGACGATGCCGCACACCGCGGCCGGGTGGCGGATCGAGCCGCCGGTGTCGGTGCCGATCGCGGCGTAGCACAGGCCCGCCGCGACCGCGGCGCCCGAGCCGCTGCTCGAACGCCCCGGCGCGTAATCGGTGTTCCAGGGATTGCGCGCGGCGGGAAACGGCTCGTCGCGCACCGGGTTGCCGTACGCGAACTCGTGCAGCGAGGTCTTGCCGAGCAGCACGCAGCCGGCCTTACGCAGATTGTCGTAGACCGGCGCGTCTTCTGACGGCACCCAGTCGAGCAGCGCACGCGAATGGGCGGTGGTGCGGATGCCGCGCGTCGAGACGATGTCTTTCAATGCGATCGGGATGCCGTGCAGCGGTCCTCGCCATGCGCCGTCGCGAATCTCGCGTGTCGCGCGCTCGGCGTCTTCCATCGCGCGCTCGGACGTCACGGTGATGTAGGCATGCAGCGTCGGATCGAGCGCCGCGATGCGGCTCAAGGCGGCGCGCGTGAGATCGACGGCCGAGAGCGCGCCGGACTTCAGTCCGGCCGAGGCTTCTTCGAGCGTGAGATAGTGCAGCGGACTCACTGCTCGATCTTCACGTTCGCGTCCGCGATGATCTTCGCGAACAGCTTCGATTGCGCGCGCAGGAACGTACGGAATTGCTCGGGCGTCACCGGATCGGGCTCGAAGCCGAGGTCCTTCAGCTTGGCGCTCGTCGCCGGCTGTTTGAGTCCCTGCGCCGCGGCCGCATTGAGCTTGCGCAGTATGGGGTCGGGCAGATTCGCCGGGCCGTAGAAGCCGAAGAAATTGATGAACTCGTAACCCGCGAGCGGGCGGTACTCCGCTACCGTCGGCACGTTGGGCAGCTTGGCGACGCGCTCGGCCGAGGTGACCGCGATCGGCCGCACCTTCCCGCTGTCGATGAACGGCAGGGTCGCGCCGATGCTGGAGAGCGTCGTGGAGATGTGCTTGCCCGCGACGTCGGCAAGCTGCTGCGCCGCGCCCTTATAGGGCACGTGCTCGATGTGCACGCCGGCCATGCGGTTGAAGTACTCCATGCCGAGGTGCGTCATGCCGCCCGCGCCGGTCGAGCCGTACGTGGCGGTCTTCGGGTTCGCTTTCGCGTAAGCGATCAGCTCCGGAACGTTGCGCGCGGGAACGTCGGCGTTCACGACGATGACGCTCGGCACTTTCACGAGGTTGGTGATCGGCGTGAGATCCTTCTCCCACTCGTACGGCATCGCCTTGTAGAGATGCGGATTGACCGCCATCTCGCCCGATGCGACGAGCAGCGTATAGCCGTCCGCGGGCGCGCCTTTCGCGACCGCGCGCGTGCCGACCATGCCCGCGCTGCCCGGGCGGTTGTCGACGACGACCGGCTGGCCGAGGCTTGCGCGCAGGTGCTCGGCCACCAGTCGCGCGGTCATGTCGGTGCCGCCGCCCGCGCCGAACGGCACGACAATGCGGATCGGCTGCGTGGGATAGCTGTCCTGCGCCGCGCTGGTGCCGCAGAGCGCGAGCGCTGCTGCGGGCACGATATAGAGAGTCTTCATCTTCATCTTTCCCTGGGCTCGACGACGACGCGCGCCTCGGGCAGGTGGAACGTGCCCGCGGGTTCTTCATCGTGTGCGTAATCGCTCGGTATGCGCTGCGCCATGGCGAGCGCGTAAGGCGCCACCTCGTAGAGCAGCGCCATCTGTTCCTGATTGAGCGCCAATCCGGCGCGGCGCGCGCGGCGTTCGGCGAAGGCGCGCGCTTCCGCGTCGACTGCCGCGCCCGAAAGAATGGGCGGCGGCGTGACGTCCGGCCGGGGAACCCCGGCTTCGAGCTTCGGACGGCGGCTGCGCCAGTCGGTGGCCTGCTCGTAGGCGTGACCGGCGCGCAGCACCGCCGCATCGTCGAACGGACGTCCGACGATCTGCATCGCCAGCGGCAGGCCGCTCTCGGCGTAGCCGTTGCACAGCACGAGCGCGGGTCCCGCGGTCACGCTGAACGCGGTGTGGATGTTCGGCTGTATCCACGAGCGGAACGTCGACATGCGGTCGAAGCGCGGCGCGGGCGCGGAGCTCACGGTGAGCAGCACGTCGTAGCGATCGTAGAGCGGCGCCATCTCGTTGAGCATGCGCGCGCGCTCGCGCTGCGCGCGCACGTAGTCGACGCCGTCGAAGAGACAACCGGCGAGCGTCTGCGCGAGAAAGGGCATGCCGAAGTCGCCCGGCCGCTTCAGGAGCTCCTTGTGGTGCACCGAGAAGATCTCGGTCTCGGCGATCACCATCTTGACGTCGAGATACTGCTGGAGCGGGCGCATGCGCGCGTCCTCGACGGTGGCGCCGAGCTTACTGAAGACTTCGATCGCGGCGTCCATCGCACGCGCGACTTCGGCGCTCACCTTGAGGTCTTCTTCCCAGAAGTGGCGGATGACGCCGATCCTCAGGCCGCGCACCTCGCCGTCCAGCGCGGCGCGATACGCGCCGGCAGGGCCGTGCACGCTCGCCGGATCGCGCGCGTCGTAGCCGGCGATCGCGTCGAGCACGATCGCGCAATCCTCGACCGTCCACGCGAGCGGGCCGCAATGATCGAAGGTGTACGAGTTCGGGATGACGCCGCGCCGGCTGACGAGCCCGTACGTGGGCTTGAGCCCTGCGGTGCCGCAGCACGCGGCGGGATTGCGGATCGAGCCGCCGGTGTCGGTACCCATCGCGGCGAGCACGAAGCCCGCCGCGACCGCGGCGCCCGAGCCGCTGCTCGAGCCGCCGGTGGCGTGCTCGCGGTTCCAGGGGTTCCGCGCGGGCGGCCACGGCGCTTCGAAGTTCGGGCTGCCGTGCGCGAACTCGTGCGTGGCGAGCTTGCCGAGCAGGATTCCGCCAGCGTCGTAGAGCCGCCCGGTCACCGCGGCATCGGCGCGCGGCACGTTGTCGATGCAGACCTTCGAGTGACCGGTCGTGCGGATGCCGGCCGTGGCGTAGATGTCCTTGAGGCCGAACGGGATGCCGTGCAGCGGTCCGCGATACTGTCCCGCCGCGATCGCGGCTTCGGCGACGCGGGCGCGCCGCAGCGCCTCCTCGAAAGTGGGCGTGATGAACGCGTTGACCTGCGCGTCGAGCGCTTCGACGCGCGCGATCTTGGCCTGTACGAGCTCGACCGGCGAGAGCTTGCGCGCGGCTACGAGGTCCGCGGCCTGGGCGAGGGTGATCGCATCGAGGTTCATGGCGTTCTCCTCAATCGAGCTTGACGTTCGCGGCCTTGACCACCTTGGCCATCAGCGCGATGTCCTTGTCGATCTTCGCAGCGAATTGCTCCGGCGTCGTACCGGCGGGGCTCACGCCTTCGCGTGCGAGCTTTTCTCGCGTGTCCGGCGCCTGCAGCAGCTTCGCGGTATCGGTGTGGATCTTGTTGACGATCTCGCGCGGCGTTTTCGCCGGCGCGAGGATGCCCCACCAGGTCTCGGCTTCGTAGCCCGGCAGCGCGGCTTCGGCGATCGTCGGCACGCCGGGGAAGGCGTCGTTGCGCTTGAGCCCGGTGACGCCGAGCGGCCGCAGCTTGCCGGTCTTGACGTGAGGCAGCGCCGACACCGGCGTCGAGAACTGAGCCTGCACGTGACCCCCGACAAGCGCGGTGACCGCGGGACCGCCGCCTTTGTAAGGCACGTGCGTCAGGTCGACGCCCGCCATCAGCTTGAAGAGCTCGCCGGCGAGGTGCTGCGGGCCGCTGCTGCCGCTCGACGAATAGTTGATCTCGCCCTTGCGGACGCGCGCGAGCGCGATCAGCTCCTTCACCGTCTTCACCGGCAGCGACGGATGCACGACCAGCACGTACGACGCGGTCACCGCGACCGTCACCGGCGCGAAGTCCCTGATCGTGTCGTACGGCAGCTTCGGGATCAGGCTGGGGTTGATCGTGTGGTTCACCGAGCCCATCAGCAGCGTATAGCCGTCGGGCGCCGACCGCGCGACGATCTCCGAGCCGATGATGGTGCTCGCACCCGGACGATTCTCGATCACGACCGGCTGTCCCCATGTTTCCGAGAGCTTCTGTCCGATGAGCCGGGCGCTGTAATCGGTGCCGCCGCCGGGCGGGAACGGGACGATCAGGCGAACCGCTTTCGCGGGATAGCTTTGCGCGTGCGCGTAACCCCAGCACATCATCGCGGCGAGTATCACCGCGCACCGCGTGCGACTTCTCATTCGATGGTTCCTCCTCGTCGTTTCGATTCAGCATAGCACGCGCGTTCACCGCACCTGTTACGATCAGGGCCACCATGTTTATCGGGGGAATCGCATGAGCCGTATCGAAGAGAAACTCGCAGCCATGGGTTTGAAGCTGCCGCAGACCCACGCCTATCCCAGTCCCAACCGCACTGCCGCCGTGCTCTCGCGCGGCATCCTCTTCCTTTCGGGCCACGGCTCGGGCCGCCACGGCATGGGCGAAGGCGTGAAGCAGTACGGCAAGGTCGGCGGGGATACGACCGAAGAGGAAGCGCAAAAGACCGCGCGCGCGGTCGCGCTGCAGATGATGGCGACGATCAAGCAAGCGGTCGGCGACCTCGATCGCGTGACGCGCATCATCCGCCTCTACGGCATGGTGAACTCGGCGCCGGGCTACGAGCGCCAGTTCGCGGTGATCGACGGCGCGTCCGATCTGTTCTACGAAGTGTGGGGTCCCGAGCGCGGACAGCATGCGCGTGCCGCGGTCGGCATCGCGGAGTTGCCGCGGCGCGCGCTGCTCGAGATCATGGGCGAGTTCGAGATCGACGGCTGAAGCATGGCCATCGATCTGTATGGCGGCGATTACGAGTACACGCTCGACCTCGGCGGCGACGCGATCCGCTATCATGCGATACCGATCGTCGGCCTCTTCCAGCGCATGATCCGCGAGCGCGCGTACGAAGCGTGCGAGTTCTCGCTCGCGAACTACATCCTCATGAAGGACGCCGGCGCCGACTGGCTGCACGCGGTGCCGGTGTTCCTCAATCGCAGCTTCAGGCACGGCACGATCTACGTGCGCGCGGGCTCGAAGATGACCGATCCCGCCGACCTTCGCGGGCGCAAGATCGGTGTTCCCGACTACTCCATGACGGCCGCGGTATGGGTGCGTGGACTGCTCAACGAGCAATACGGCGTGCACTGGAGCGACCTCACCTGGTTCTGCGACGCTGCGCACGAGCGCTTCCGCCCGCCCGAAGGCGTGCGCCTGACTCAGGTTTCGCAGGACCTCGAGACCATGCTGGCCGACGGCGAGATCGATGCGTTCATCTCGTTCGGTCCGCGCGACGAGCGCCTGCCGCAGGGTGAGCGCAAGCTGCGGCGTCTCCTGCCCGATTACCTCGCGGTCGAGCGCGAGTACTACCGCGCGACCGGTATTTACCCCATCAATCACTGCGTCGTCGTGAGGAGCGATCTGTTGCAGCGCGAGCCGGGTGCGCCGGCCGCGCTCTTCGACGCATACTCGCGCGCCAAGACGCGCGCCTACGAACGGCGAATCGGATCGACGCTGATGCCGTGGGGCAAGGCGTACTGGGCCGAGGCATTCGAGCCCTTCGGCGGCGATCCGATGCCGCACGGCCTGACGGATAACAATCGCCGTATCGTGGACAAGCTGGTCGAATACCTGCACGAGCAGCAATTCATCACGCGCAAGTGGAGCGCCGATTCCCTCTTCGTCGACGGCGCCGCCGCGTTTCGAGAGTCCGCCACATCGTGAACAGCCTCACTGGGTGAAGCCGTTGAGACCTCCGCGCAGGCTTTAAACTCGCGCGATGGACTCCACCACACCCCGCGAGAGCGTCACCAGCCGGCTGGCGCGCTTCGCGATAGAAACCAATCCGGCCTTCCTCGACGCCGCGCTCATCGAAGCGGCGAAGCTCAAGTTTCTGGACACCCTCGGCATAACGGTGCGCGGCGCGAACGAGCCCGCGGCGCAGGCCGCGCTGCGCGTGGCGCGCCACAGCGGCGGCCGTGCGGCGGCGACGATTCTCGGCAGCGGCGAGCGCACCTCCGCCGAGAGCGCCGCGTTCGTGAACGGCGTTTCCGCGCACGCACTCGAATACGACGACAACACCCAGCAGGTCGGGCACGTCAGCGTGTGCCTCGTGCCGGGTTGCCTCGCCGCGGCGGAAGAGGCGGGCGCGAACGGCAGGAAGCTGCTGGAAGCGTTCGCGCTCGGCTTCGAGATCACCTCGCGCGTCGCCAAAGGCCTGCGTCCGTATCTGATCGACAACGGCTGGCACCCGATCGGCATCGTGGGCGGGCAGGGCGTGGCCGTCGCGGCCTCGCGGCTCTTCGGTCTCGACACGCTGAAGACGCGCATGGCGATGGGCATCATGGCGTCGTCGGGTTCCGGCGTGCGCAAGAACGTCGGCTCGATGGGCAAGGCGTTCCACGTCGGACACGGCGTGCGCGCGGGCGTCTTCTCGGCGCTGCTCGCACGCGAAGGCTTCGTCGTCGATCCGGACATCATCGAAGGCGCCGAAGGCAGCACCGACGGCCATCCGCGCTTCGGTCTCGCCGATACCTTCAACGGCGTCGGCCGTTATCGCCTGCACCTGATGGTCGAAGGTCTCGGGCAGGAGCCGCTCGAGCTTGCACGCAATACGACGATGGTGCGGATGCATCCAGGGTCGACCGCGCCGGGCGCGTCCATCGACGGCATGATCGCGATCGCGAAAGCGGCGAACCGCAAGCCCGATGACGTCGAGGAGATCGTGCTCGAGTGCACGCCGCAGTGCTACGCGATCGCGCCGTACGACGATGCCTCGAACGAGCATCGCGCCAAGTTCTGCCTGCCCTACATCATGGCGGTCGCGTTCGCCGATCGCGCGGTCGGCATCGACCAGTACGGCGAAGCGCGGCGCACCGACCCGCAAGTGCTCGCGCTGATGAAGCGCGTGACAGTGGTGCAGCCGGAGGACCTCGCGCATCACCGCGGCCAGTGGGGCGAGGGCGGCGTCAACTGGGGCGAAGCGCGGCTGACCGTGCGCTTCAAGGATGGCGAAGTGGTGAAGCAGGCGTGCAGCCATGCGAAGGGCTGGCCCGAAGATCCCGCGCGCTGGGAAGACCTCGAAGAGAAATTCATGCAGTGCGCGCAAGGCGTGCTCGGCGCCGGCCAGGCGCGGGAAGCGGTCGACATGATCGCGAAGCTGGAGACGCTCGATCGGGTAGGCGATCTGGCGGCCGCGCTGTGCGCGCGCTGAAAATCGGGGTCAGACCCCGGTTTTCGCGGTTGGGGTCTGACTCCGGTTTGTTCCTGGGCGCTCTGCTGCTCACGTGTCCCGCGCACGCCCAGATCTTTCCGTCGAAAACCGTGCGCCTGATCGTCCCCTTCGCCCCCGGCGGCGGCACCGACATCATCGGCCGCGCGATCGCGCCGCATCTCGGGCTCGCGCTCGGTCAGCAGGTCATCGTCGACAATCGTCCCGGTGCGGGCACGATCATCGGCGCCGAGATCGCGGCGCGCTCGCCCGCCGACGGTCACACGCTGTTCATGGGCATCAACGGCACGATGGCGATCAACCCGAGCATGTACAAAAAGCTCCCGTACGATCCGGTGAAGGACTTCGCGCCGGTCGGGATGCTCGGCGTCGGGCCGAACGTCCTCGTCGTGCATCCCTCGCTGCCGGTGCGCACCGTGAAAGACCTGATCGCTCTGGCGAAAGCGCATCCGGGCAAGCTTTCGTTCGCGTCTTCGGGCACCGGCGGCGCACCGCATCTCGCGGGCGAGCTGCTGAAGTCCGCCGCGCGCATCGACATGACGCACATCCCCTATAAAGGCGCCGGTCCCGCGACGATCGACCTCGTCGCCGGCCACGTGCAGGTGATGTTCGCCGGGCTCGGCGCGGCGATCCCGCACATCAGGTCGGGCAGGCTGCGCGGCATCGCGGTCGCGAGCGCCAGGCGCAGCGCGTCGATACCCGAGCTGCCGACGATCGCCGACACGCTGCCGGGATTCGAAGCGTCGACGTGGTTCGCGCTCTTCGTGCCCGCCGGCACGCCGAAGGAAGCGATCGCGCGGCTCAATACCGAAGTGAACAAGGTGATGGCGCGCAAGGACGTGCAGCAGCAGCTGCTCGCGCAGGGTTACGAGGCGGGCACGAGCACGCCCGAGCAGCTCGCCGCCCAATTGAAACAGGACATCCCGCGCTGGGCTGCTGTCGTGCGCGGGGCAGGGATACAGCCGGAATGAGACATTTCAACCAGTCATCGCGAGGAGCCGCGATAGCGCGACGACGCGATCTCGTGTCGCACGGCTTCCGGACGCTCCGGGATTGCTTCGTCGCTTCGCTCCTCGCAATGACGTCCGTTGCAAGCGCTGCCGAATCGTACCCGTCACGTCCGATCCGCATGGTCGTGCCGTTCGCGCCGGGCGGCGGCTCGGACATCATCGCGAGGCTCGTCGCGCCGCGCATGACCGAGGCGCTCGGCCAGCAGGTGATCGTGGACAACCGTCCCGGCGGCAACACCGTGATCGGCGTGCGCCTGGTCGGCACCGCGCGTCCCGACGGCCACACGCTGCTCCTCGCCAACGCCAACTTCACGATCAACGCTGCGCTGTACGAGAAGCTTCCGTACGACCCGATCCGCGATTTCGCGCCGGTCGCGCCGCTGTCGAACGTCGCCAACGTGCTCGTCGTGCATCCGGGCGTCGCGGCGAAATCGGTGAAGGAGCTGATCGCGCTGGTGAAAGCCAAACCGGGCCAGCTCAACTTCGCTTCGCCCGGAGCCGGCACCTCGTCGCACATGGCGGGCGTGCTGTTGCAGGCGCTGGCGGGACTCGACTTCACGCTGGTGCTCTACAAGGGCGCGGGGCCCGCGATGATCGACCTCGTGGGCGGCCAGGTGAACATGGCCGTCGCTGCGATGTCGAGCGTCACGGCGCACGTCAAATCCGGCAGGCTGCGCGCGCTGGGCGTCACCACCGCCAGGCGCTCGAGCACCATGCCCGAAGTGCCCACGATCGCCGAATCGATCCCCGGCTACGAAGTGACCAACTGGTTCGGCGTGCTCGCCGCCGCGGGAACGCCCGCGCCGGTAATCGCGCAGTTGAATTCGGCGATCGCCCGCATCGGCGCGGATCCCGAATTCCAGAAGCTCATGGCCGCGCAGGGCAACGAGCCTTTCGTGATGTCGCGCGCCGAGTTCGAGCGCTTCATCAAGGCCGAGGTCGCGAAGTGGGCGAAGCTCGGCCGCGATTACAAGCTGCGCGTGGAGTGACGATGGCGACGATCGTCGAGGCGCTCGCGGCTTACGGCGCGAACCTGAGCTTTCGGGACATCCCCGCCGCGGCTGTCGAGAAGGCAAAGATCTGCGTGCTCGATCTCATCGGCATCGCGACCGCGGGCGCGTCACGCAGCAACGCACGGGTCGCGGTGAAGACGGCGACGGCGCTCGGCGCGCCCGGCAAGGCGCCGGTGTGGCTCGACGGACAGCGGCTGCGCGCGATCGACGCGGTGCTGCCGAACTCGGTCGCGTCGCACTGCATCCTCCAGGACGACTGGCTGCCGGTGAGCCATTCGCACGTCGGCGCCGCCGTCGTGCCCACCGCGCTCGCGGTCTGCGAAGAGGAGGGCGGCAGCGGCGCCGATCTCATCGCCGCGATCGTCGCCGCGTACGACATCGCCGACCGCTCGGGGGAGCTGTCGGTGCCGATGTTCAATCGCGGCTTCAGGCCGAGCGCGCTGTGCGCGTACTTCGGCGCGACGGCAGCGGCGGCGAAGCTGTTGCGCCTCGATGCGGAACAGACCGCGAACGCGCTCGGCTGCGCGGGCAGCGTCTGCGGCGGGGTGCTCCAGCCCTGGCGCGAAGGCTCGATGGAGTGGTCGTTCCAGGAGGGTCTCGCGTCGCGTGCCGGCATCACCGCCGCGCATCTCGCACGCAACGGGCTCGCGGGCTCGCGCACCGTCATCGAAGGCAACTCGGGGCTCAACAAGAGCTTCGGCGGCACCAACGAAGGCGAGCGCGGCGCTGTGGACAAGCTCGGCGAGCACTTCCGCATCGTCGACACCTGCTTCAAGCGCTTCCCGACCGGCGGCGCCAACCAGGGCAGCGCGTCGGTGTCGCACGCGCTGGCGAACCGCCATCGCATCGACTGGCGGCGCATCGTCAAGGTCGACGTCGAGATTCCGCACGCGGGCACGCACGAGCGCATGAATTACGCCGGCATCGATTACGCCGGCCCGTACGCGTCGATCGACCAGTGCCTCATCAGCAAGCAGTTCGCGATCGCGATGAACCTCAAGACCGGCGACGTGCGCTACGCCGACATGGAGCGCGAGCGCGCCGATCCTGATTTCCTGGCGCTCACGCACAAGATCCGGCTCTCCGAGACCGCTGCGCGCCGGGGCTGGGACCTCGCGATGCGCATCCATCTCGACGACGGCACGGTCATCGCGGGCTCGGGCGCCGACATCGATCAGGGCCAGCTCTATCTCGACTGGCCGTGCGCGGTTGGAAAATTAAATGCGGTGACGCGAGGCTTGCGCAGCGAAGAGACGGCCGCCGCGATCGTCGAGGCCGTGAAGACGCTCGATACGCTGCCGTCCGTCGCGCCCCTGACCGCGCTGCTATGATCGCGGCCCTGTAGATCCCGGAGGACTTACATGCCCCGCCTCAAACGCGAGAGCGACGTCGAGATCCAGTATCGCGTCGACGATTTCACCGACCCGTGGCGCAAAGCCGACACGATCCTGATGATCCACGGCAACAACGAGAGCGGCCTCGCGTGGTACGGCTGGGTGCCGCACCTCACGCGGCACTACAGGATCGTGCGGCCCGACATGCGCGGCTTCGGCGAATCGACGCCGATGCGCCGAGACTTCCCGTGGACGCTGGACACAGTGATCGACGATTACCTGGCAGTCATGGACGCGCTCGGTATCGAGCGCTTCCACCTCGTCGGCGCGAAGATCGGCGGCGTCATCGGCCGTGCCTTCGCCGCGCGGCACCCGAAACGCGTGCGCACGCTGACCGTCGCCGGCTCGCCGCCGCCGGTGCGCGCCGATCGGCACACCATCGACCAGCGGGTGAAGGAAGTCGAAGAGCTCGGCATCGAGCACTGGGCCCGGCGCAGCATGGCGGCCCGCCTCGGCAGCGCTTTCCCGAAAGAAGGGATCGAGTGGTGGATCCAGTACATGGCGCGCACCGCGATGTCGACCGAGGCAGGGTTCTGCGCGACGATCAATTTCTCCGACATCACGCAGGACGTCGCGAACATCCGCTGCCCGATGCTCGTGCTGACGACGGCCGAGAGCGGCCTCGCGTCGGTCGAGGAGACCAGGGCGTGGCAGCAGAAGGTGCCGCATTCCGAGCTCGTGGTGCTGCCGGGCAACTCGTTCCACGTCGCGGCGACCGATCCGGATGCGTGTGCGCAAGCCACGCTCGAATTTCTCGCGAGGCACAAGGATGTTTAACGGCTTGAACCGCCAAGGACGCAAAGGACGCAAAGGAAAGCCGATAAAACCTTGGCGCGCCTTGGCGTTGCCTTGGCGTCCTTTGCGTAATTGCTTTTTGTGTCTCGTGGCAGCGCTCGGTGCGTTTTCGAGCCACGTTCTCGCGCAGACCTATCCGACCAAACCCATCCGCATCATCGTGCCGTGGCCGCCGGGCGGCGGGACCGATCTGGTCGCGAGGACGGTCGCGCACAAGTTCGGCGAGACCCTCGGGCAGCTCGCGGTGGTAGAGAATCGCGCGGGCGCCAACGGCATCATCGGCGCCGACGCGGCGGCCAAGGCCGCGCCGGACGGCTATACCGCGATGATCACGATCGCTTCGCACGCGATCAACCCGACGCTCTACAGGAAGCTGCCGTACAACACGGCGAGCGATTTCGCGCCGGTGTCGCTGCTCGCCGAATATCCGTTCGTGCTCACCGTGCATCCTTCGCTGCCGGTGAAGACCACGCGCGAGCTGATCGCGTTCGCGAAGCAGCGGCCGAAGCAGTTGAGCTACGCGTCGTCGGGCATCGGCAGCGGCCCGCACCTGGGCATGGAGCTTTTCAGGAGCCTGAGCGGCATCGACATCGTGCACATCCCGTACAAAGGCGCGGGGCAGGCGATGACCGACCTCATCGCCGGCAACGTGCACCTGTTCCTCAACAACTTCCTCGCCGGCGCGACGCACATCCGCTCGGGCAAGCTGCGCGCGCTGGGCGTGACGACACGCAAACGTTCGCCCGCCGCGCCGGAGCTGCCGACGATCGCCGAATCGGGCGTGCCCGGCTACTCCGTGAGCGGTTGGTACGGCCTGTTCGTGCCCGCCGCGACGCCGGCGAACATCGTCAAGACGCTCAACACGGCCGCGCAGAAAGCGCTGCGAGCGAAGGACGTCAGCGACCGCCTGAGCGGCGAAGCCGCCGAGATCGTCGCCAGCTCGCCCGCCGAGTTCGCGAAGTTCTTCAACGCCGAAGTCGCGAAGTGGGCCGGCGTCATCGACAAAGCGGGCATCAGGCCGGAGAGCTGGTGATCGTCGTCCAGCTCGTCGACGGGACGTACGAGCTCTTCCGTCACTTCTACGGCCTGCGGCGCTTCAACAAGGGCGCCGACCGGCCGTACGGCGCGGTCGTGGGCGTGCTGCAGACCGTGCTGCATCTCCTCGAAAGCGGAGAGACCCACGTCGGCGTCGCGACCGATCACGTCATCGAATCGTTTCGCAACGCCTTGTGGCCCGGCTACAAGACCGGCGCGGGCATCGAGCCTGCGCTGCTCGCGCAGTTCCATCCGCTGGAGGACGCGCTCGCAGCGATGGGCGTGACGGTGTGGCCGATGGTCGAGCTCGAAGCCGACGACGCGCTCGCTTCGGCCGCTTACCTCGCGGGCAAGGATTCGCGCGTCGAGAAGGTCGCGATCTGGACGCCCGACAAGGACCTCGCGCAGTGCGTGCAGGGCGAGCGCATCGTTCAGGTCGACGGCCGCCGCAAGACGATCCGCGACGAAGCGGGCGTGACAGAGAAGTTCGGCGTTCCGCCTTCGCGCATTCCGGATTACCTCGCGCTCGTCGGCGACAGCGCCGACGGCTATCCCGGCATCGCCGGGATCGGTGCGAAAACGGCGGCGCAGCTCATCCGCCGTCACGGGCCGATCGAAGATTTTCCCGACGACGTTTTGAAAGACCAGCGCGACCTCGCGCTGCTCTTCAAGACGCTCGCGACGCTGCGCACCGACGCGCCCTTGTTCAAGGACGCCGACAGCTTGCGCTGGCGCGGCCCGACGCCTGCGTTCGAGGAATGGGCGCGGCGGATGGAGGCGCCGCGGCTGCTCGAGCGCGCGAAGAAAGCCGCGGAGAAAACCGGGGTCTGACCCCGATAAAGCCGGGGTCAGACCCCAACCGTCGTCGGGTCCGACCCCGGTCTCTTCGGGGTCGGACCCGGGTTTTAGAACCCTAAAGCCATACCGCCGGGCCGCGGATCGCTGGCGCCGCGCAAAACCCCGTTCTTCGCGTCGATCTGTATGAGCTGCACCGCGCCGCCGCCGGAGTATGCGGCGAGGCGCTCGATGGTGTGGCCGTAGCCCGCGAGCGTCTCGATCGATTTCTCGGGGATGCCCTGCTCGAACTTCACGACGGGCGGCCGATCGATGTTGACCGGGTCGGTGCCGGGGAAGCTGTACCAGCGCGGCGATTCGACCGCCTGCTGCAGCGTGAATCCGTGGTCTACCAACCCCGTGATGACCTGGGTGCTCCACTGCGTCTGCTGGTCGCCGCCGGGCGTGCCGCCGACGAGCCACGGCGCTCCGTCGCGGAACATGAGCCACGCGTTGAGCGTGTGCATCGTGCGGCGTCCGGGTGCGATGCAGTTGGGGCTCGCCGGGTCGAGGCTGAAGCCGCGGCCGGCGCGGTTGTTGAGCGTGATGCCGGTCTCACCGGCGACCACGCCCGAGCCGAACGCGCTCGACAGGCTGTGGATGAACGACACCGCGTCGCCTTGTCCGTCCGCGACGCAGAAATAGCTCGTGTCGCTGCCCGACTCCGGCAGGTTCGCGCCCTGCGGCCACAGCGCTTTCAACGGATCGATCTCGGCGCGGCGGCGCTGTGCGTGCGCTTTCGAGATCAGGCGGTCGAGCGGCCAGTCGACGAACGCCGGATCGCCGGCGTACTTGTTGCGATCGGCGAACGCGAGCTTCTTCGCTTCGACGAGCAGGTGGATGCGCTCGGCGGAGAACGGCTCGTATTTCGAGAGCTCGAAACCTTCGAGGATGTTGAGCTGCTCGAGCACCAGGAAGCCCTGCGAAGGCGGCGCGGTCTCGTAGACCGTCAGCCCGCGGTAAGTGCTCGAGATCGGCTGATACACGACGGCCTGCTGCTGCGCGAAATCGGCAAGCTCGAAAGGCGCGCCTTCGCTCTTGAGGAACGCGACGATCTTCTCGGCGGTCTCGCCGCGATAGAACGCGTCGGCGCCGCCTTTCTGCACGGCGCGCAGGCTCTTCGCGAGGTTGGGTGCGTTCCAGCGATCGCCCGCGGCCGGCGCCGCTCCGCCGCGCAGGAACTGCGCGGCCGAGTGCTTGTGCTGCGCCAGCAGCTTGGCGTCCGCGTTGATGCGCCCGCTGATGTAAGCGGTGATCGCGAGGCCGTTCTCCGCGAGATCGATCGCCGGCGCCCACAGATCCGCCCACGGCATCGTGCAGTAGCGCTTGTGCAGCGCTTCGTACACGCTGACCGCGCCCGGCACCGACACCGAGTGCACGCCGTTGAACGGCATCTTCTTGTGGCCGCGGCTCGCGTAGTACTCACGGGTCGCGCCGCTCGCGGCGACGCCGCTGCCGTTGAATGCGATGGTCTCGCGCTTCTTCGCGTCGTGAAGCACGACGAACGCGTCGCCGCCGAGGCCGCACTTCATCGGCAGCACCACGCCTTCCGCCGCCGCGACCGCGATCGCCGCGTCGAACGCATTGCCGCCGCGCTGGAGCACCGCCATGCCGATGCACGCCGCGGCGGGATGCGCGGACGCCACCATGCCCCGCGTTCCGAATGCTTCGGGTCTTTGCTTCGCCCGGGCGGCTTCAGCCGCGCTCAGGCCCCACGATCCGTCGTCTACCATGATGTGCACCTCGTCGATCTCGAACTGCGATTTTACGTCGGGCATAATCGACGCGCCGATAATCTCTCGAATGAGGCCACTCCCGTGCAGTCGAAAGCCATCGTTTTAGCCGCCGTCGCCGTCACAGCACTAGCCGCATCCGCCAGCTACGCCCAGAGCTATCCCACCCGTCCCATACGCCTCGTCGTGCCCTTCGGGCCCGGCGGCGGCTCCGATTTCGTCGGCCGGCTCGCGGGGCAGAAGCTGTCGGAGCAGATGGGACAGCAGGTCGTCGTCGACAACCGCGCCGGCGCGGCATCGCTGGTCGGCACCGAGATCGTGCTGCGCTCGCCCCCGGACGGCTACACGCTGCTCCTCGGCGATTCGGGTTTCGGCATCAACCTCGCGTACTACAAGAACGCCACCTACAACGCGGTGAAGGACTTCGCGCCGGTGACCGTGGTGGCCGACACTCCGTACATTCTCGCGGTCAATCCTTCGCTGCCGTATGCCGGCAGTCTCAAGGACCTCATCGCCGCGGCGAAGGCGCAGCCGGGCAAGCTCGCGGTCGGCTCGTCGGGTGCGGGCAGCGGCACGCACTTCACGGGCGAGCTTTTCAGGCTGCGCGCCGGCGTCAACATGATCCACGTGCCTTACAAAGGCGGCGGCGCAGTCCTCGCGGACGTCGCGGCCGGCCACATCGCATCGACCATGACCACGCCGCCCGCGGCGTTTCCGCTGGTGAAGGCGGGCCGCCTGAAGATCCTCGCGGCGGCGTCGGCCAAGCGCAGCCCGCTGCTTCCCGACGTGCCGACGTTCGCCGAGCAGGGCGTTCCGGACGTGCTGGTGAGCAACTGGTACGGGATCATCGGCGTCGGCGGCACGCCCCAGCCGGTCATCAAGAAGCTGCACGACGAGCTCCTGAAAGCGATCGCCTCCCCCGACATGCGCGAGCGCCTCACGGCCAGCGGGCTCGAGCCGCATCCGATCACGCCCGAGCAGTTCTCGAAGATGATCGTGTCCGAAGTCGAGCGCTGGAAGCGCGTCGCGAAAGAGAGCGGCATCAGGCAGGAGTAGCGTGAGAAATCTCACATCGTTTGTGAAAGCGTTGTGAAATTGAGGGGGAATTTGGGGGACGCGAGCGCGCGGCGCGCGGCATCATAGGCAAAAACGACTACCGCGCTCTCGATGAGCAACTCAGCAATCAGCACCGCGCCCTCCGCGCTGCCCAGCCGTCGCACGATGCTCGCCGCCTTTCTCCTGTGCGTGCTCGTGATCAACGCTTTCGCGCTCGGCTCGCTCTATCTCCTCCAGCGCGACCACGACTCGCACCGCCTCGTGCTCGAGGCGGCGCTTGCGCAGGTCCAGGCCGACCCGGCGCGCGCCTCGCAGGAGATGCAGCGGGTCGAAGCGCAGAAGTTTCGCAGCGAGCGCGACCTGCGCATCGTGCTCGCGATGATGGCCGTCGTGTGTCTCGCGATGATCGTGGTGCTGTTCTGGCGCGTGGACCGGCTGTGGGCCATGTGGAAGCGCGCGCTCGCCGAGACCCAGCACCACGCGCATCACGACGACCTGACCGGGCTGCCGAACGCGCGTCTCCTCAAGGACCGGCTCGACGTCGCGCTCGCGTACGCGCGCCGCGTGAAGCAGAAGGTCGCGGTGGTCGCGCTGGATTTCGACGGCTTCACCCGCGTCAACGAGCAGCACGGCAACGGCGCGGGAGACGAAGTGCTGCGCCAGGCCGGGATCCGTTTGCAGAGGCTGTGCCGCGATGCCGACACCGTCGCCCGCACCGCGGGTGACGAGTTCGTGCTGGTGCTATCGGACGTGAATTCGGAAGCCGACGTGCGCGCGTTCGCGGAGCGCCTCATCGCGTCGCTGTCAGCGCCGTACGAAGTGCACGGCGCCGAGATCGCGCTCGGCGCGTCGGTGGGCGTGGCGCTCTTCGCCGGACAGGCGGCATCGGGCGACGCGCTGGTGCGCGCCGCCAACGCCGCGCTCGTCGGCGTCAAGCGTCTCGGTCACGGCCAGGTCGCGTTCGCCTGACCTCACGCCTGCACGATATCGAGCTTGCGGCGATCGCCGAAATGATCGACCAGGACCTGCGGATCGCCGACCTCGACGTCGCCGGTGAAGCCGTGGCCCTTGGCGTCGTGCACAGCCGCCACGATCGTATAGAAGCCCTTGCCGACCGCGACGACGCGACCGTTCGCGTCGAGGCGCGCCCAGCACCAGCGGTGGCCGGCGGCGCCGTCCTCCTCGATGGGCTTCGTGAAGAATCGCCACTCGTAAATGTGCGGATCCATGTCCGGGTGAGAGCAATCTTCGGCCCGACGCGACGATAGGCGCAGAAACAAGGGTTTACACGCCGAATCGCGACGCCGCGCTGTCGCCGCCCGCCTACAGCGCGAGTGCGCCCCGAAACGCGCCTGCCACGTCTTTCCGACTGACGGCCGTCCTTCGCGCGCGTGTCGCCGTCGGGCAACGGCTCTGTTTTTGCCAGACACGGTACGTTCCCGTTAATCTCTCGGCCTTGTTCACACCTCCGGGCCGGGTTCGTCGCACATGCAGATCAGGGACAGCTTTTATTCGCTGCACGCTCAGGGTTTCGTGAGGATCGCGGCGTGCACGCCGCGCATCTGCGTGGGCGACCCCAAAGCGAACGGCGAGGAGACGCTCGCGCTCATGCGCGAGGGCGAAGACCGTCAGGTCGATCTCATGGTGTTTCCGGAGCTCGGGATCAGCGCGTACGCGATCGACGATCTGTTCCTGCAGGACGCGCTGCTCGACGGCGTCGAGGACGCGATCGCACGGCTCGTGGAAGCGTCCAAAGCGCTCTCGCCGGTGTTCGTCGTCGGTGCGCCGGTCCGCCGCAACAATCGCCTCTACAACTGCGCGGTGGTGTTCGCGCGCGGGAAGATCCTCGGCGTCACGCCGAAATCGTTCCTGCCGAACTATCGCGAGTACTACGAGAACCGCTGGTTCGCGCCGGGTGTCAACACCGCCGGACTCGACGTCGAGATCGCCGGCCAGACCGTGCCGTTCGGCACCGATCTCATCTACGCGGCGACCGATCTTCCCGATTTTGTCTTCCACGTCGAGATCTGCGAAGACTTCTGGGCGGCGATGCCGCCGTCGACGCACGGTGCGCTCGCGGGGGCGCTGATCCTCTGCAACCTGTCCGCGTCGAACATCGTCGTCGGCAAGGCCGACGACCGGCACATCCTGTGCGCGTCGCAGTCGATGCGCTGTCACGCCGCGTACGTCTACACCGCAGCCGGTCCGGGCGAGAGCACGACCGACCTCGCGTGGGACGGCCATGCCACCATCTACGAGCTCGGCAGCCTCGTCGCGTGCACCGAGCGCTTTCCGGACAAGAGCCAGATGGCGGTCGGCGACGTCGACGTCGAGCGCCTGCGGCTGGAGCGCATGCGCACGCAGACCTACAACGCTGCGGCGGTGCACGACGGCAACCCCGAGCGCGCTTTCCGCCGCGTGTGCTTCGAGCACAAGCCTTCGTATGCGGATGTCGCCGCGCTCGAGCGCTCGATCGACCGCTTCCCGTTCGTCCCCGACGACCCGGCGCGGCTCGACCGCGACTGCTACGAAGCCTTCAACATCCAGGTCCACGGCCTGAGGAAGCGCATGCAGGTCACCAACGGCGAGCGCCTCGTCATCGGCGTGTCGGGCGGCCTCGACTCGACGCATGCGCTCATCGTCGCCGCGAAGTGCTTCGATTCGCTGGGCCTGCCGCGCACGAACATCCTCGGTTTCACGATGCCCGGCTTCGCGACGTCCGAAGGCACCAAATCGAACGCGTGGAAGCTGATGACCGCGCTCGGCATCACCGCCGAGGAGATCGACATCAAGCCCACCGCGATGCAGATGCTGAAGGAGATCGGGCATCCGTACGCGCGCGGCGAGCCGGTCTACGACATCACGTTCGAGAACGTGCAGGCGGGCTTGCGCACCGATTACCTCTTCCGGCTCGCGAACCAGCGCAAGGCCTTCGTGCTCGGCACCGGCGACCTGTCCGAGCTCGCGCTCGGCTGGTGCACTTACGGCGTCGGCGACCACATGAGCCATTACAACGTGAACGGCTCGGTGTCCAAGACGCTCATCCAGTACCTGGTGCGCTGGGTGGTGAAGACCAACCAGTTCGACAGCGAGACGTCCGACACGCTGCTGTCGATACTGAATACCGAGATCTCGCCGGAGCTCGTTCCCGCGGACGCGAACAACGGCGGCTTGCAGAGCACGCAGCAGAAGGTCGGGCCGTACGAGCTGCAGGATTTCCATCTCTTCTACATCACGCGCTACGGCATGCGGCCTTCCAAGGTCGCTTTCCTCGCGTGGCACGCGTGGCGCGACGTGAAGCACGGCGCGTGGCCTCCGCACTTCGTCGACGAAGGCAAGCACCAGTACACCATCGGCGACATCAAGAAGTGGCTCGGGGTCTTCCTCTATCGCTTCTTCGAGATCAGCCAGTTCAAGCGCTCCGCGCTGCCGAACGGGCCCAAGGTCGTCTCGGGCGGCAGCCTCTCGCCGCGCGGCGACTGGCGCGCGCCGTCGGACGGGAACGCGAGGGTGTGGCTGGATGAATTGGAAGCGAACGTCCCTGACTGATTTCGTCATTCCCGCGAAAGCGGGAATCCATTTTCTACCTTGAACAAAGTCAAAATGGGCCCCGGATCGGCCGGGCCGGCCGTCCGGGACGACGCCCGCGCGAGGCTCACGTGAGCCTCTCGTGCGGCGTCGATTTCGGCACGTCCAACTCCGCGCTCGCGGCCGGCGTCGACGGCGACGTCTCTCTGATCGACCTCGAGCACGGCGAGCCGACGATCCCGAGCGCGATCTTCTTCGACGCCGAGACGAGCCGCGTGAGCTTCGGCCGCCACGCGATCCGCAACTACGTCGAAGGCGCCGAGGGACGGCTCATGCGCGCGCTGAAGAGCATCCTCGGCTCGTCGCTGGTCGACGAGACGACGTACGTGGAAGGCCGCGCGATCAGCTACAGGGACGTGATCGCCGCGTTCCTGCGGCATCTCAAGACCGTCGCCGAGAGCGACACCAACGAAGAGCTGACGCACGTCGTCATGGGACGCCCGGTGTTCTTCGTCGACGACGACCCGGCGCGCGACAAGGCGGCGCAGGAGACGCTTCATACGTGCGCGCGGAGCGTGGGCTTCGAGCACGTCGAGTTCGAGCTCGAGCCGATCGCCGCGGCGCTCGATTTCGAGACCACGCTAGCCCGCGAGACGCTCGCGCTGGTCGTCGATATCGGCGGCGGCACCGCGGACTTCTCGGTCGTGAGGCTCGGTCCCGAAGCGGCGCGCAAGGCGCAGCGTCACGACGACGTCCTCGCCAACCTCGGCGTGCACATCGGCGGCACCGATTTCGACCAGCTCCTCAGCCTGCACTGCGTGATGCCGCTCCTCGGTTACAAGTCGGCGGCTGAAAAGGGCGGCGAGGTGCCGTCGTGGGCCTACTTCGATCTGTCCACGTGGCACAGGATCAACCTGCTCCAGTCGTCCAAGACCCTGCACGAAGTGAAGACGCTCAGGCACTTCTACGTGGAGCCCGCGCTGCACGCGCGCCTCGTCAAAGCGTTGTCCAAGCGTCTGGGCCATCTCGTGCTCGGCCGTGTCGAGGAGGCGAAGATCCGCGCCTCGGGCGCGGGCGAGGGCGCGGTGTCCCTCGACGAGATCGAGGCGGGGCTGTGCGCGAACGTCGATACGATCACCCTGGAGCAGGTGCTCGCGCAGAACGTCGCGTCGATCGTCGAGACCGCACGCCGCGCGGTGACGCTCGCGGGCGTCAGGGAGTCGAGCATCGCCACGCTGTACTTCACCGGCGGCTCGGCCGCGCTGCCGGCGCTGCGGAGGAGCTTCGCGGCGGCGTTTCCCGGCGCGACGCCGGTGTTCGGCGACCCGTTCGGCAGCGTCGCGAAAGGCCTCGGCGTCCGGGCCGCGACGTTGTTCCGTTGATCCGGGGTTATTCGGCCTTGGCGATCATGAGGTGCTTCTTCCACCGGTCCTTGTGGATGCCGATGACGTCGAGCTGGTCGACGTAATAGAGGATCTTGCCTTCGAGCGTGTCGGGAAACTTCGCGGCGCTCGACGAGTGGGTCAGCATCACGTGGCTGATCTCGTGCGGCACGCCTTTCTGCACCGCGAGATGCGCACACCAGAAGCCGTGGCCGTAGTTCCTGCCGATCTCGGTGCGCTTCACCTTGCCTTCGGGCCCCGGCTCGTATTCGACGACCTTGCTCGCATCCTGCAACACCGCGGCGGCGATGAGATGGTCGCGGTTCACCTCGATCCTGTGGTGCTTCGCAAACGCGTCCGCCACCGCGAGCGCCATCTCGACGACGCACTGGGTGTGCGGCAGGTTGGGGTACGGAATCTCGCCCGAAGTGGGCAGGTCGCCGGGGTCGCTCCATTCGGACATCGCCCACAGCTCTTCCCAGATCTCGATCACCGCGCGGCGCAGCTTCTCGTCGCGGATCTGCTGCACTTCGGGGTAGAGCGCGACGACGTCGAGCTTGCGCTTCATCGAATTTCTCCTTACTGCGTGATCGTGATCTTCGCCGCGCGGATCACGTTCGCCCATTTCGGTATCTCTTCGCGGATCAGCCGGTCGAACTCCTCCGGCGTGCTGCCGACGGGCTCGTTGCCGGTGGCGTTCATGCGCTCGACGATCTCCGGCGTCTTCACGATCCTGCGCAGGTCCTCGCTCAGCCGGTTCACGATGGGCCGCGGCGTTTTGGACGGCGCGACGATGCCGTACCAGCCGTTGAACGAGAACCCGGGGACGCCGGCCTCGCTCACGGTCGGCAGGTCGGGCGCGAGGCGCGAGCGCTTCGCGCCCGCGACCGCCAGCGCCCGCAGCTTGCCGCTCTTCACGTGCGGCAGCGTGATCGCGATCGTGTTGAACATCACCTGCACCTGTCCGCCGAGGAGATCGGCGAGCGCGGGACCGTTGCCCTTGTACGGCACGTAGAGAAGGTCGATGCCCGCCTGGAGCTTGAAGAGCTCGCTGCCGAGGTGCTGGGAGCTGCTCGGCAGCGCGGCGATCGAATACTTGCCGGGACTCTGCTTCGCCAGCGCGATCAGCTCCTTCACGTTCTTCGCCGGGACCGACGGATGCACGACCAGCATGCTCTCGTTGGTCGCGAGCTGCGTCACCGCCGAGAAATCGCGCACCGTGTCGAACGGCAGCTTCGGATACAGCGTCGGGTTGACCACGTGGCCCGAGAAGATGAAGAGCAGCGTGTAGCCGTCGGGCGGCGCCTTGGCGACGATGTCGGCGCCGATGTTGCCGCCCGCGCCGGGACGGTTGTCGACGATGACCTGCTGTCCCAGCGACGTCGAGAGCGGCTGCGCGACGAGCCGCGCCATGGTGTCGCCGCCGCCGCCGGGCGAAGATCCGACGATGAGGCGGATCGGCTTGGTGGGATAGCCCTGTGCGGCCGCGGTCGATGCGGCCAGCGCGAGCGTGAGAGCGACAGTCGTTCTGGTCATGCGATGCCTCGATCCTGCGCGACGACGACCGTCGCGCCGAAAGGCGCTTCGATCTCGTGTCGAGCGCCGGCCGGAATGTGCAGCACGCAGTACTGCGGAATGGTGATCGGCTCGTCCTCGAGCATCGCTTCGAGCTCGCCTTCCGCGGCGAACACGAGCTGCTCGTTGTCGGCGCGATAGTTGGAGATTCGCGTGCGCGGCTCCAGCGTGAGCACGCACACGTGCAGGCGCTCGCCGGTGAGCAGCTTGCCGCTCACGCCGTGGGGCAGCGACAGCGCCGTGTCGGGAACGACGTCCGCGCTGCACGTGCGGCCGGCGTTCTCGTCGTGCAGCGCACGCATGTCGTAGACGTAGCGCTTGCCGGGTCCCGGCGGAAGCGATTTCGCCTCCTCGATGGCGTCGGCAGTGCTGATGCGCCGTTCGTGCGCGCGGCTGCCGAAGCCGGGAAAACAGTTCGGTCCGTCGTATTTGCCGTCGACCGGCGGGCCGACGATGCCGTGGCGCGCATCCTTGATCGCGAAGAACACCAGGTCGTCGTCCGGGCACGCGAGTCCGGTGTGCACGAGCGAGCCCGGCGTGTGCAGGATGCAGCCCTTGCGGGCGAACACGCGATCGCCTTCGATGTCGCTCATCATCGTGCCCTGCAGGATGTAGTTGAACTGCTCGTTGGAATGGCTGTGCGCTTTGGCGCCGGTGCCGGCGGCCTGGCGTCCCAGCGTGCAGATGATCGACTGTCCGCTCAGCACCGCGCCGACGGTCGAAGACTTCCCCGTCTCCAGCGTTGCGCCGGAGAGCAGTCTCTTCGCGGTGACTTCGAGGCTCGTCTGTCCTTCGGGCACGCGGTCGAGCCGCGCGAAATCGTAGACGTGCTGGACCTGCGGCTCTACATCCGGAATCTCATCCATCCAACTTCCTTCGACATCATTGGAGCGTAACACCGAGGCGGCGGCCGATGTCGCCCCATTTCTTCGATTCGGCCGCGATCGTTCGCGCGAATTCCTCCGGCGTGTTCGCAAGCACCTCGTTGCCCTGGGAAGCAAAGAGCTTGCGCGCGTCGGGCGATGCGGCGATCGCGTGGATCTCGCGATACAGCGTCTGCACGATGGCCCGCGGCGTTTTGGCCGGCGCCATGAAGCCGTACCAGATCATCGCCTCATAACCCGGGACGCCCGATTCGGCGATGGTCGGCAGGTCGGGCATCGAGTCGATGCGTTGCGCGCCGCCGTGTGCGAGCAGGCGCAGCCTTCCCGCTTTCCAGTGCGGCATGGTCGAGAAGAGATTGCTCATGCCGACCTGGATCTCGTTCGCGAGCTGCGCGGTGGTGTACGCGGCGACGCCTTTGTACGGCACGTGCGTCATCTTCACGCCGGCCATCGAATCGAAGAGCTCGGTCGAGAGGTGAGCGATGCTGCCGGCGCCCGACGACCCGTAATTGAGCTTGCCGGGATTCGCTTTCGCGTAGGCGACGAGCTCGTTCACGGTCTTCGCCGGGACGGTCGGGTGAATCAGCAGGCCGAGCGGCGAAGCGATCAGCAGCGTGATCGGCGCGAAGTCGCGGCGGCCGTCGTACGGCAGTCCTTTCTGCAGCGCCGAGCTGATCACGAAGGTGACCGAGACGACGAGCACGGTGTAGCCGTCCGGCGCCGCCTTGGCGACGACGTCCGCGCCCAGCACACCCGCGGCGGCCGGACGGTTGTCCACGACGACCGGCTGTCCGAATTTCTCCGCAAGCCGTGTCGCGACGTAGCGCGCGGTGATGTCGGTCCCGCCGCCGGGCGCAAACGGCACGACGAGGCGGACGGGACGGGCGGGGTAAGGTTGAGTGGCGGCGAACGTCGGGCTCGCGAGCAGAAGCCCCGCAACGATCGACAACGCGCGATACACGCATGCCTCCACAGGCTGCGGGTCTGACCCCCTGGGGTCAGACCCTGGTTTTCATAAAGCCGCCGCGATCGCGTCGCCCATTTCCCGCGTCCCGGCGTTGCCGCCGAGATCGGGCGTGAGCGACGTGCCCTCCGCGATCACGCGATCCACGGCTGCGGTCATGAGCCGCGCGGCTTCGAGCGCCTTGGGATCCCCACGCTTGCGGCCGAGCCACTCGAGCAGCATCTGTCCGGACATGATCATCGCGTAGGGATTCGCAATGTTCTTTCCCGCGATGTCGGGCGCGGAGCCGTGTGTCGCCTGCGACATCGCCTGGCGCTCGCCGACGCACAGGCCCGGCGCGAGGCCGAGACCGCCGACGACACCGGCGCCTTCGTCGGTGAGAATGTCGCCGAACTGGTTCGTCGTCACCACGACATCGAAGCGATGCGGATTCATGACGAGCTTCATCGCGAAGCCGTCGACCAGGACTTCTTCGAGCGTGACGTCGGGATACTCTTTTGCGACGCGGCGGCACTCCTCGGCGAACATGCCGCACGCGAGACGATACACCGGCTCCTTGTGCACCGAGGTGACGAGCTTGCGCGGACGCGTGCGCGCGATCTCGAACGCCTCGCGCGCGACGCGCGCCGAGCCGGTGCGCGTGATGACGCGCGAAGCGATCGTGATCTCGTCGTTGGGCCTGAACTCGGCATTGCCGGCGACGACGGTGTCGCTCGACTGCATCCCTTCGGTGACTTCGCGCAGGAAGATGATGTCGACGTCCTTGTGCACCGACTTCACGTTCTCGTACGACTTCACCGGCTTGATGCTGGCGAACAGATCGAAGCGCTTGCGCAAAGGCGGCATCACCCACGTCGGATCGCCGCGCGGATACGAGCCGTGGCCGATGGGGCCGCAGATCCAGCCGTCGAGCTTCTCCAGCGCGCGCACGGTCTCGTCGGGCATGGTGTGGCCGTGAAGGCGGTGCGCCTCACGGCCGATCGGCGCCTCGCTCCACGCGATGTCGAGCCCGGTCTTCGAAGCGGCGGCTTTCATCACCTTCACCGCTTCGGGTACGACTTCGAGGCCGATGTCCTCGCCGGGCAGGATGCCGATCTGCAACATTGTCAGTCCCCGGCGAAGGTCTCCTTCAGGCGCGGATACGCGCTCGCAAGCTCCCCGTGGCTGATCGCAGGCGCGTTGCGCACCCACGAGCGGTTGAGCTCTTTCACCGACTTCAGACCCATCAGCCCCATGTTCGCGCGGATCTCGATCTCGAGCAGCTCGAGCATGCGCCGCACGCCCGCCTCGCCCGCCGCCGCGAGCGCGAGGCCCTGCAGCTTGCCGACGCCGACCGAGGTCGCGCCCAGCGCGAGCGCCTTCAGCACGTCGGTGCCGCGCATGACGCCGCCGTCCCAGATCACTTCTGCACGGCCGGCGACCGCGTCGACGACCTCGGGCAGCACCTCGATCGTCGCCTGGCCGTGATCGAGCTGTCGCCCGCCGTGGTTCGACACGTAGATGCAATCCGCGCCGTGCTTGACCGCGAGCTCCGCGTCTTCGCCGGTCGCGATGCCCTTGAGAATGAGCGGCAGCCCCGTCAGCTTTTTCATCCACACCACGTCTTCCCACGTCAGGCTCGCCTGGAACTTCGGATCGCCCGCCGATTCGCGCAGGTTGTAGAGGTTCATGACGTCGCGCTCGCGTCGGCTGTAGTACGCGCGGTCGACCGTGACGCAGATCGCGCGGTAGCCCGCGGCCTTGGCGCGCAGCAGGATGTCCTCACACCACTTCTTGTCGCTGCGCACGTAGAGCTGGAAGAGCAGCGGCTTGTTCACCGACTTTGCGACCTCCTCCAACGCCGGGCGCGCCGCGGTGCTGATGAACGCCGTCGTCCCGTATGCGACCGCGCCGCGCGCGACGGCGACCGCGCCGTCCGGGTCGGCGAGCTGGAGGAAGTTGCCGACCGGCGCGATGAACACCGGGATCGGCATCTTCTCGCCGAGCAGCGTCGCGCTCGTATCCATCTCCGAGACGTTGACGAGCACGCGCTGGCGCAGCGTCAGGCTGTCGAGCGCCATGCGGTTGCGGCGCAGCGTCGCTTCGGAATCCGAGCCGCCGCACAAGGTGTCCCACAGCATGCGCGAGAGGTTGCGCTGCGCGACGATCGCGACCTCCTGCAGCGTCTTGAAATCGGCGCTCGGCTTCGCGGGCTTGCGGTCGAGCTCCACGGCCGGGGCGGCGTCGTTCTTGGCATTCATCAGGGTTCTTGCTCCATCCACAAAAGCGAGGCCAGAAGTTAGCATATCCGGGACCATGCTCCGCACAGTCACCTTGTTCATGCTCCTGCTTCTGGCGACCGCGACTGCGCGGGGCGCGGAGGAAGATGCGAACTACACCTACGGCATCTCGTCCCGCGACGGTCTTGCGATGACGCGGCACGCGAGGCCGGAATATGCGGACACGCTGCGCGAAGCGCGGCCCGACTGCATCGTGGTCAACTGGATCTACGCGGCGCCGGCCGGATCGACGCAGCGCGACTTGCAGGAAGAGGGCGAACGCGCGAACGCCGCGGTCGACGACGAGACGAGCGGCAGCCCCGATGCGGTCGTCGTGGCGAAGACCGTGACTGTGCGCGAGAGCGTCTGGATCATTTACAGCGCCTCGGGGCCGCAGCTTGCCGCGGGGATCGAGCGCCGGATGTCCGCCCTGAGCGGGTCCACTTCCAGCGTCCGCCACGAGAGGGATCCGGACTGGCGCATCTTCGCGAGCTATCTCGCGCGGCTGCGCGAGTAGCGACGATCCGCGCCCGACGCTAGCATAGCGGCGTCGGCAGCCAGCAGGAGGTCGCGATGAAGCTCACCGCCAGCCAGATCGGGCAGTTCGAACGCGAAGGCTACCTCTTCTTTCCCGGGCTCTTCTCTCCCGCGGAGATCGCGGTGCTCAACGCCGAGGTGCCGCGTCTTTACGCACAGTACCGCCCCGAGAACGTCCGTGAGCGCGGCAGCGACGCGGTCCGCACCAACTTCGCCGCGCACATGTACAGCTACCCGTTCGCGAAGCTCGCGCGCCATCCGCGCATGGTCGGGCCGGTGCAGCAGATCTACGGGCGCGAGCTCTACATGCACCAGTTCAAGATCAACGGCAAGATGGCTTTCGACGGCGACGTGTGGCAGTGGCACCAGGACTACGGCACGTGGAAGAACGACGACCTCATGCCCGAGCCGCGGGCGATGAACGTCGCGATCTTTCTCGACGAGGTCAACGAGTTCAACGGGCCGCTGATGTTCATCCCCGGCAGCCACGAGCTCGGCGTCATCGACGCTGCGCACGACGTCACGACCACCAGCTATCCGTTGTGGACGATCGACAACGACACGATCGCGAAGCTCGTCGCGCGCGGCGGCATCGTCGCGCCGAAAGGCCCGGCGGGATCGATGATCCTCTTCCACTCGTGCCTGGTGCACGCGTCCACGTCGAACCTCTCGCCGTGGAACCGGGTCGCGGTCTATCTGAGCCTTTGCGCGTGCGACAACCACATCCGGCGCTTCAGGCGGCCCGAGTACATCGCGCACCGAGATTTCACGCCTTTGGAGCTGTTGCCCGACGATTGCCTGCTGAAGGATTACGACGTGCCGCTGCCGTGGAAGGACGGGACGCCGGAGGCGGCGTTGCACGGGATGGCGGCGTGAGCTGGACGGGCTGCCGCGAGTGCCGCGGATGGTCTGTGCGCATATGCATGTTGCGCCGCGTTCGCTTTTCGAATGTGAACCGTCAGAATGGTGTCGTAAGGAACGGTGGGCTATGAGAAAGGATCGCGGAAAAAAGCATGCTGCAGGGGTTTCGCCGTTTTGCAAAGCGGCTGATAGTTTGTCCACTTCAAGTTGAACTAAACCGCTTCGCGGTGGAAGAACCGAGCCCGCCGCATCTGGTGTGATCCTATGTTGAGAAGCTGAGCTTCATCGCGCGCGCTGCGTGATGGCGTGGTGACGTACAAGCGCAGGGGCCGTCCCTGCGTTCTGT